>CALZIH010000256.1 GCA_945787305.1 uncultured Desulfobulbaceae bacterium
TTGCATATACAACAGCTTGACGCTGATGCCGTTATGGCCTCTTTGCACGCGGATCATTTCATCGTGGATGAAGAAGGCTTTCGACAAGCCTTATTAGCGGCCGAAAAGGTAGCAAGAGAGGGATATCTAAAAAATCGGTGACATTATATTATTTCTTTCTCGAAAAACAGTAATGTGTCCCCGGAATTTCGCGACCTCGAAGAGGGAAGAGAAAACCTGGCAACATTGGGTAGTTTTTGTTAAGTTTTTCATGCCGCAACTTAACAAATTTGGCCAATATTATTAGGTGGTTTGTTCGAATAAAATTGCCTTAAACTAGCGCCATTCTACTCTGACCCTTTTATTTTTTTTACCAATCCGCAGGCATTCGTAGGTTATTGGTTGTATGGCATGTATGTAGGAAAAGAAAAACCAACTGAGTTGGAAGAAAATAAAGAACCCACCCTGAAGACTGAAGAGAGATCGGACCAAAACAACTAACTGATTTGACAAGATAGCGATATGGAAAATGGATCAAGAAAAAGGTGTCATCCTGTAGGCTGGCAGAAAAAGAAGGGTTAATTTTAATATGACCATTTATTCTTGACCCTTTTATTCTGTGTATAGCTCTCAATAAACATTCAATTTGTCATAACATGGATTCCGTGCTATCATGTTTGTATGATAAAGTCATTTCAGAATAAGGGCACTGAAGACATTTTCAATGGCGTAAACTCAAAAGAAGCCAGAAAACTATGCCCGCGTGGCATATGGAATATTGCTACAAGAAAACTCGACCAGCTTGATTCCGTTCAGTCCATCGAAGAGCTTCGAATCCCACCAGGGAATATGCTTGAGGCTCTAAAAGGAGATAGAAAAGGACAATATAGCATTAGAATAAACGAACAGTATCGTATCTGTTTCAAATGGTTACCAGAAGGGCCAAGCGCGGTTGAAATTACTGATTATCATTAATTCCAAAAGAGTAAAATATTATGGTCAGAGTACCTACACACAGAGAACCGACACATCCTGGCGAAATGCTAATGGAAGAGTTTCTCTCTCCTATGGGCCTTACCCAAAGAGAATTGGCAGACTCCATTCATGTGCCTTACCAAAGAGTAAACGAAATTATTAATAAAAAAAGAGGCATAACTCCAAGTACGGCATTACGTCTTGCTAAATTTTTCGGCATGTCAGAAGACTTTTGGATGAATCTTCAATTACGTTGGGACCTATACAAGGCAAGGAATCAGGAAGCAAAAGAGTTAAAAGCAATTAGACCCTATCGTTTTAATGAACACGTAGTTCATTCGTAGACCTCACGCAACCAGTCACTACCGGACCGTCCGATCCGGGTGGCTTTTTTGAAACGGCTACGGGTCGCTTGCTTGTGATTAGTCCTTCCGGTGGCCGGTTTGCTCTACGTTAACATTGCCACGTCCAAGTGTTAGTACTTCAATACCCCATCTGGTTGACACTACTGTGTATACGGAGCAACCACATAAAAAATTAAGCCCCACTCTTCAGATAACCAACCCATCCGCTGTGGTCAGTGTGCATTACCTATGTTGCTCGCGGGTTTCCAGCCCCATAAAAGTTTAGCAGGCTATCAAGTTCTGTCTTGACAAAAGTCGTTGGCGCTTTACTATACGAATCATTACAGATCAATTTTAATTAAAAAAAATAAAAGTACTCCCTATGAAAACTCTCTTTCTCCTTTCCCTGTTCCTACTGGGGCTGCACAGGAAAACTGTGGCAGAGGGGAAACGTTTGTTTTGACGTAACAGATTTAAAAAAACGATCCACGAAGCCACGGTTTGCTAAAACCGTGGCTTTTTTTTATCTCATCACCTGGAGAATGGTCATGAATGAGGAAGCATTGAAAAAATATCGTCCGTATCCACAGATACACCTACCGGACAGAACCTGGCCCGACAAGGTTATTGCCAAGGCGCCTGCCTGGTGCAGTGTCGATCTTCGGGATGGTAATCAGGCGCTCATTCAACCCATGAACCTTGAAGAAAAGCTTGAAATGTTTCAACTTCTGGTGGACATCGGCTTTAAGGAAATTGAAATTGGATTTCCTTCCGCCTCCCAGGTTGAGTTCGATTTTTCCCGCCTGTTGATTGAACGAAACCTGATCCCGGAGGGGGTCGTGATTCAGGCCTTGACCCAGGCCCGGGAACACCTGATTAAAAAAACCTTTGCCTCGTTTGCCGGTGCCAGGGAAGCTGTGGTCCACCTGTACAACTCCACATCTACCCTCCAACGCGAGGTGGTCTTTCGGATGGAGCGCCGCGAGATCATAGAGTTGGCGGTGAAGGGGGCCAAACTTATTCGGGCGGAAGCGGAGCGGACCGAAACGGATATCCGTTACGAGTACTCCCCGGAGAGTTTCACCGGAACGGAGCTGGATTTTGCAGTGGAAATATGTGATGCAGTGATGGATGTGTGGGAGCCGACCCCGGAGCGGCCTGTGATCGTTAACCTGCCGGCAACGGTCGAGATGGCCACGCCCAATATTTATGCCGATCAGATTGAGTGGTTTATCCGCCACATGCAAAACCGAGATTGCGCCCTGATCAGCCTTCATGCCCACAATGACCGTGGTTCGGCGGTGGCTGCAACCGAGCTGGCGTTAATGGCCGGGGCAGACCGGGTTGAGGGGACCCTCTTTGGAAATGGCGAGCGGACAGGCAATGTAGACCTTTTGACCCTGGCCTTAAACATGTTCAGTCAGGGTGTTGATCCCGGATTGGACTTTTCCAATATCAACCGGGTGGTGAATGTCTATGAACGCTGTACTCGACTGACCGTTCACCCGCGTCACCCCTATGCAGGTGAACTGGTGTATACTGCTTTTTCCGGCTCACACCAGGATGCGATCAATAAAGGAATGGATTCTCTTGAAGCAAATGAAGACGGCTTTTGGGCTGTCCCCTACCTGCCCATTGATCCACGGGATGTCGGCCGGACCTACGAATCCATTATTCGGATTAATTCGCAATCCGGCAAGGGCGGGGCTGCCTATATAATGGATAAGGAGTTCGGCTTTAAATTGCCCCGGGAGATGCAGGCCGGTTTTGGACGGGTCATTCAGGAAGAGACGGACAAGGTGGGCGGAGAGTTGCCGGTGAAAGCCGTTCTGCAGACCTTTGAGAAGGAATACTTGCTCAATGAGGGCTGTTACCGCTTAAAGTCGTTTAACGTCATCAAGCGACATATTGACCAGCATGAAGAACTGTCGACAGCGGAGATAGAGTCTGTCATTGTTTGTGAAGATGGAAGTGAACTTTCAATGAAAGGGGCGGGCAACGGGCCGCTGGATGCCTTCTGCGATGCCTTTAAAAAGAGTGTCGGCCTGGATTTTTCTCTGCATTCCTATCATGAACATGCCTTGGCCAGGGGGTCTTCATCCAAGGCCGTGGCCTATATCGAGATACTCAATGACCGCCAGGAAAGCTGGTGGGGCGCCGGATTGGATACGGATATTATCGTCGCCTCCATCAAGGCTCTGCTCAGTGGCTTAAACCGGAACTGTCTGTACAGAAGGGAGCATGGCAGTGAACAGTAAACGGCTTAGTATTGTTTTGTTTGCTTGTTTGCTTGCAGCACAGGTAAACGCGGAGGAGATTGGCAGGGTGAGTACCACCTTTAAGATGGTGGGGGCCAACGTTAAGATTGTCATTGAAGCATTTGATGACCCGGATGTTGCCGGTGCCACCTGTTATGTCAGCCGGGCAAAAACCGGTGGAATCTCCGGGGCGTTTGGCGTGGCGGAGGATACATCCGATGCTTCGATTTCCTGCCGTCAAACAGGGCCCATTACCTTGCCTGAGCAGGTGTCCTCGGGTAAACAGGATGGTCGCCGAGTGTTTAAAAAGTCGACCTCCATCCTGTTTAAAAAACTGCAGGTCGTTCGTTTTTATGATCGAAAGCGAAATGCCCTTGTCTATCTCAGCTACAGCGATAAACTGGTGGACGGATCACCCAAGAACTCCATTTCCACCATCGTTGTCCGACCCTGGACAGAAGGTGTTAAGCGCGGTGAATGAAACAGGAGCCCGATAACTTATTCCTTGGTGACAACGCCTTCCATTGCAACGCATTCCTTACAAAAATTCTGACTTGTGGAGGGGCTTTGACATTTGTTGCAGTAGTTTCGACCGCAACTTTTACACTGGGTGAGTGATACTACTTTTTTACTGCAAATTTCACAGGGTTTTTTCTCTGTACTCATGGATCTCCTCCGAATCTGTATGTTTTTTGTACTGTAGCATATATTGTAGTCGAAAATCACAGAAAAAGTGGAGCACCATATGTTGTTGGATTACCGGGGAGACTGTTGAAAAGGATACAAAGACGTAAGGTTACGTCTACGAAGGATGAAAACCGGTCAGCGATTTTCCTTTGTCGTAGATCGGGCAATTGCCGGTCGTATGGACAGAGTCATATGCTTTCATGATGGCAGGGTGGTAGATAAAACAAACGGTCCAACCGGGACTGTTTACGAGGTGGAGCGAACCTGATGGGAAACTTTCGTGAGATTCTTGGAAAGATATCGTTGAT
>CALZIH010000257.1 GCA_945787305.1 uncultured Desulfobulbaceae bacterium
CTAGCAGCGGCTCATCTGCTTCGAAGTCTGCGCTATCTGCCATCAACCATACTATATCACTACAGGATAATCGTGTGGTTTCTTTCGCGCATCTGAACCACTGCTGAAAACGCTGACGGAATCAGGATGATAAAAAAAATACTGCTAAAAATTGAGGGAATTAACCCTTGGCACTTCCTCTGGATAGGAGTCATTTTTTCTGAAGTTTTCACGTTCATAATGACTACAATCTTGAGCCGTTTATGGTGGGGTTATATTTCCATAGATCTATTACTTATCGGTGCCATTGATGCATTTATTGTCGCTCTTATTGTTATCATTATAGTCATTTACTTTGTAAACAGAATTAAAGAGGCAGAGATTGTCAATATTCAGTTAAATCAAGAAATCAAATCGTTGCGGGGTATGTTGCCAATATGTCCTCATTGTAAAAATATAAAAAACGAAGAAGGGTTATGGAATAGGGTGGAAGAATACATTAAGCATAATTCGGATGCTGAGCTCACACACTGCTTATGTCCGGACTGTTTACGAAAATTATACCCAGACATAGCTGAACAAGTTCTTGCTAATCTGAAGAGCACCACTTCGTAACGTTTTAAAAGAGGGCAACAGGCTTTTCTGCCACTAAAAATTATGCCTGACACATGGGCAGAGTTGCCCGGATGTTGCAAACGTCAATCCTCCTGATCTTCAATATCTAAAGTTAGATAGGGCTATCAACTAGAGGCCTTGAGTTAGAAATAAAGCATCGGCAACAGAAAAGACAAGAGAACCCACATGATCAGGACAAGGGGCACCCCGACCTTGACAAAGTCTGCAAAGGTATATTCACCGGCGTTCATGACCAGCAGGTTCGTTTTATACGCCATTGGCGTGGCATAACTCATATTTGCCCCGAATAACACGGCAAGGACAAACGGTTCCGGCGGCTGCCCCATCTGGCTGGCTATGGATATTGCAATGGGAGTGCCGATAACCGCTGTCGCGTTGTTGGATATAATGTTGGTAAAGACAGCCATGAGCAGCATCAGGCCGCTGATGACCATGGCCGGAGGAGCGTCTCCGGCCATGGTTGTAAACACAGAGCCCAAATATTCGGCACCTCCGGTTTTGAGCATTGCCGTCCCCAGTGCCAAGCTGACAACCACAATCAGAATAACCTGCGCACTCAGTGCTCTAGTCGCATCACGCCAGCTCAATCAACCGGTGAGGATCAACAGCAACGCCCCAAACGGCGCACTGATGGCAATAGGTAAGATACCAAAAGCCGCAGTCAGGATAATGCCCTTCATTATAAACATTGCCGTCGGTGCCTTCTTGGAAAAAGGCAGGTCCACTGTAGAGTCGAGGATAAGCACGTCCGTACTTTTCTTGAGCTCCGCTATCCGGTCGCGAGGTCCCTGCACCAGTAGGATGTCGCCCACTATCAGGCGGATGTCGCCGATCTGATCGTGGATTCGTTCTAAATATTTACCTGTGCGATGAATGGCCAGGGTAATTAACCCATAGCGATCGGCAAACCGATAATTCTTCAGGGTTGATCCAATAAGCGGCGAGCCCTGGATGATCACAACCTCGACGATCTGCTGGTCATTTGCTTGCAGGGGATGGTCGTCGTCAACGGGAACATCTTCTGAATCAACAGGGTACAGGGTACCCTTGAGCACTTTTTCAAATTCTTTCAGCTTTTCAGGTGTGTCTCTTAACACCAGGTGATCTCCGGCACAGAGCACAACGTCCGGTAACGGTAAGATCATGTTGCCATGGCCGCGTTCCAAGGCCGTAACCTTCATTGCGCCGCCGGTTATTTCCAGGGCCCTGGATAAAGGATTACCGGCAATCGGACTTTCCTCCAAAACAGCCAGGTGGGCGGCAAAGATCCTAGGTGAGGTGTCGGCTATGGCAATGTCCCTTTTGGGTAACATGCGCGGGGCCAAAAGCCAGAGATAGACAATACCGACGCTGCCCGCGAGGACCGCCGGCAGCAGAAAGTCGAACATCCCTATTTTTTCAAGTCCCATCTCCGCCGCCACAGCAACAACAAGAAGATTTGTCGACGTGCCAATGGTCGTACTGGTTCCACCCAACAGGGTGGAAAATCCCATGGGCATCAACACCGACGAGGCAGACGACCCGGTCTTCAAAGAGACACTGATCAGGATCGGCAGCAACAGGACGACAACAGGAACATTGTTGATAAAGGCACTGAACACAGCACCCAGCAGCAAGGTGAGCAACAGGGAAATGTGCGGATTGATCTTCCACAACCTGGCCAGTATTCGTCCTGCAGGTTCAAGACCGCCGGTTCGCAAAATACCCTGACCGGCAATCATGAGAGCACAGACGGCAATCAGGGCCTCATTGCCGAAACCAAGAAAAAAATCGACCGCATGGAGGACCTTACCATCGGTCTCATAGGGAAACAGTTCGAACCCAACGGCAAGAGCGACAAGAACCAGAAGACTCGATGATTCCAACGCAATCTTTTCACGACTGAACAGGAAAAGTGCGATCGCAGTCAACACCAAAACAGCCAGGGCATGTCCATTGGGAGGAAGGGGTAGATTCATAGGGTTAAAGCATCCAGGGTGAGTGATCAGTATGTATTGTCAGGGTGTTCGTCACAAAAGGGCTCAACAGCCTAGTGCCACGTCAACGCTGCTCTGACGCATCTCGGAGTCTACGCTACCTGCTTGCCCATTTTCGCGCCTGTGTTGTTACGACTTGCGTCACATAGTTCACTATGCTTCCCAAGTCGTGTCTAACAGGCACAAAAAATTCCGACGCAATATTACGCCATTGCACCGTTGACGTGACACTAGGCGCTACTATATACAATGCTGGTTGTATTTATACAATTGCAAGCAATCATTTTTGGGTATAGCCAGCGATGAAAATCAAGAGCTACAATATTGCGAGATAATCATGAGCCCAAACGGTAAAAACAAGATATGAAAACTATAGTAGAAGCGTTTATAAAACGAGGGAGTATGAACCCTGCTCTTTTTAACATAGCAGTTTGATTAATGCCGGAACCAACTGCTCTCCCACCGCATCTAGGAAAGATCTATGGGAAACTGCTTACCGCATAGTGGTGCAAAGAAAGGAAGCCGTATTGATAATGTTCCATTTTTAAACTTAACCTTTGCCGCATCGGCATCGACTTCATGAAAAAAGCTGTAACACCCCTTGTATTGAAGATTACCGGTGTCGGCAAAAATACAAAAACCACAAGTGGCCAAATTCAAATCAAACGCATCCGGCTCCACACCCGGCAATTCAACCGTAACACAAAGTGATTCATGTTTTTTGTCATAATCATAGGTCACTTCAGGGCTTTTTATCAGTTTATTCGTATCGACGGTCATGATTCGATTCCCCCTCGCGCTTTTCTTACGCTAAACCTACCAATAATGAGCACAAGTTAATGCGCTCTGTTACCCCCGTTTTGACTTGAGCACGTTGATGAGCGCAACAAGTATGCCTCCGATGGTCGTTATGATTGCAGCAAGTACAATCGGATTTTCCCAATGGCTTTTATCTATTTTCTCCGATTCAGCCGACGACTTCTCAACTGTTTCTTGTTCAGGTGGTTGAGGGTGTCTCTTTTCTCTGTCCCGAGAAGAATGCCGCAAAAACTCCTCAAGACTGCCTCTTTCTGTATGTAACTCTTCAAATTCCCGTTCTAAAACTCGTCGCTCGCCTGGGGGTAAGTCCTCCCCAAGAATGTGCTCAAGTTGTATTATACGCCGGTCAATTTCTTGTATCCGTTGTTCTTGTTCTATCTGGGCCGATGAAAAAAAAGGAAAAAAGGTGGCAACAAACAGGATGACCCAAAAAACAGGTGAGCAAGTCATAACGTTCTCCTGTTGAAGTGGTGAGAGATCTTTTTGCAGATCAAGTGACCAAGAGGCAGCGTGAAAGGAAAATCAAGTGGTTAGCTCCTTTTCTTCCCTAAGAGCTCAGACGAGATAACACCTGGAATGCCTCTATCAATCAACCAAAGAACTACCATATAAGCACAGACTCTTCAATAATAACTACTGCCGGAGAGGATCGCAGTTTCCCAAGAGGGTTTGATCCATCCGCGTACAGCAAAAGAGACACCCGGAATAAATATTTATAACAAGAAGATGGAGATTAACCGTGAGTAATCACGCTCTCTCACCGCCAATAATGATAAGGCTACCTTGAAAAATTGTATTTTCGCCCGACCTCCCGGAGTCTCACAAGTTCGCTTACCTCGTTATGCTCAAAATTTTATCCTGGGAATATCCTGCCTGTGGTAAAAATATTCGCATGCCTTGACTTCGAACGAAAACCCTAATTATTCAAGGCACCCATAAGTTATCTCTGTTCAGCTGTGGGGGGAGGGAGGTATCTCTTGATTGAAATCATAAATGGCTGTCAAAAATTGATATGACGACCTTTTTTCTTTCAAATTTCCGGGTAAGTAAATGATGCAGAAGCTGGACTCCTTTTTAACTGGTACCGGCAATTCTGCCTTCAAGCTGAGCTTTGATTGTAATCAGAAGACAGTTCTG
>CALZIH010000258.1 GCA_945787305.1 uncultured Desulfobulbaceae bacterium
TTTCCTGAAATTTCGCAAGTGGTTGCCGAAACACTGACCAGGTACCCTTTCCGGTCAGGCTTGTCGGAGATGGGTTGCTTCAGGATATATTTCCTGCTCCACAGGGCCTGGCAGCGATCAATACAGGTCTTGGCTTGGGCAGAGAGCGCATAGAAATATATGGGTGAGGCGATGAGCACCCGGTCCGCTGCAGTGATTTCCTGGTATAAGGTCACCATGTCGTCTTTGAATATGCAGATACCCTCTTTTTCACAGTGGCCGCAACCTATGCAGGGGTGTATGTCCATGTCGGCCAGACGAAACCGGTGCACCTCTGTTCCCTCTTGCTCTAAGCCCTCTGCAATCAGTGCCGTCAGGTGGTCGGTGTTGCCCTTTTTACGTGGGCTGCCGTTTAATATCAGTGTTTGCATGTTCTAGGGATTGGTGATGTTGATTGAGGTGTTTGTTGGCTCTGGCGGCACGCTTTTGTTCAGTCTGCCGAAGAATTCGGTGCTGCTCCTGAATTGATCGGCAAGTTCTTTGCTGATAAAGCGTTCGGCGCATCGCCACTGCCAGTTGCCTTCGGTTGTGCTGGGGGTGTTCATCCGGCAGTCGTTGCCGAAGCCAAGCAGGTCCTGCATGGGAATGATTGCCAGTGCAGCTGTGGAGGAGTGAGCCAGGTAAATCATGTCATGGTGGAACGAGGATGCATCGTCGTTGACCTGATTCGCCTGCCGTTTTGCCTGCCTGCGTGCTTCTTGGCTGATGTCGGGGCTCAGGTACCAACCGACTGCTGTGTCGTTATCATGGGTTCCGGTATAAATGACGCAGTTGCGATCAATATTGTGGGGTAAATAACTGTTCTCGGGGTTACCGTCAAAGGCAAAAAGCAATATCTTCATGCCGGGGTACTCCAGGTCGTCACGCAGCTTTTCAACCGCTGGCGTGATGACACCGAGATCCTCGGCAATAATCGGTAACCGTCCCAGGCGCCTTTCCATCTCCTGAAAAAAAGGTTTGCCGGGCCCTTTTTTCCAGGTGCCTTTTATTGCCGTTTCTTCTTTCGCCGGAATGGACCAGAAAGCCTCAAAGCCGCGGAAATGATCAATACGAATGACGTCGACAAGCCTAAATATGGCGGCCAGTCTCTGTTGCCACCAGTCATATAGCTGTTTTTTTACTTGGGCAGATCGTTTATTCCATAGATAAAGTGGATTACCCCATCGTTGGCCGGTTGCGCTGAAATAGTCGGGCGGTACACCGGCAACGGTTTTGGGTAGACCGGTTTTGCGGTTGAGGTCAAAGATTTCCTGGTGTGCCCATACGTCAACGCTGTCGAGGGCGACATAGATCGGCAGGTCACCGATAATTTTAACGTTTTTCTTTTTGGCATAGGAGTGCAGTTGTTCCCATTGTCGGTAAAACAGGTATTGTTCAAAGATTGCATGCTCTATTTTCTTGGTTAGCTTCTTTGCAACCTTTTGCAGAGCGCTTTTGTCGCGAAAACGAATTTCTTTGGGCCAGTTGTACCAGGGTTGCTGATTGTATGTATCTTTCAGTGCAATAAATAAGGCATAGTCGTCTACCCAAGGGTGACCGCGGCGAAAATTATTCAGGGTGGCGCGGTGTTCGTTAGCTTGAAACCGTTGCCAGGCAGTTTCAAGTAGAGGCTTTTTCCACTCGGTCAACCGTTCATACTCTACCTGGTACTCGGAAAAACCTGGCTGTGCCAGGTCTGAGGGGAACAGAAGTTTTTGTTTCAGGAGGATTTCGGGGCTGATGAGTAAGGGGTTTCCGGCAAAGGCTGAACAACTCATGTAGGGTGAGTTGCCGAAAACAGGACTGCTCGGGCCAACAGGAAGGATCTGCCAGAATTTTTGTCCGGCACTGGCAAGAAAATCAATAAATGTGAAGGCTGTTGGTCCCAGGTCACCAATGCCGTAAGGGCCAGGCAGGGAGTACACGGGTAGCAGTATGCCGCTCGCTCGTTGTTGAAGAATTTCAGAATACAATTGCATTTGCATCGTTACAGCCTGTATGCTTGAAATCGAAGGTGCGTGAAGAGGTCGGGTAAGGAGCAGGCTCAGGGTACGTTAACGGTCCGCCTTTTCGGGTAGTAGCAAAATGGTGGGGCGGGTTGAGGTCTTTGCATGTCCTTTCGTGAGGTCTGTTGTCCTACCGCGACTGCCGGATACATGAAACCACTAATATTTTTATAAAGTAATTCTTTCAATATTTTATTGTCAAAGATTTTAGGAATATAAATTTTTTTAAGGTGTATTGGAGAACCGGTTTACGTGTTCAGGGTGTTTTCTGGTGCCTGGAGAGTGTTCGTCGTTAGCGTTTGAATAGAACTGTGTGGAGGGTGAAGGCGGGTGCTGGAAAGTATCAAAAAGGACCTTCTTGAGGCGGGAAAAAGTGAAGGTTGCATAACCTTCCAGGACCTTAACGATTTGTTGCCGGAGGAAGTTAAAGAACCCGGCGAAATCGAGGAACTTTTCGATTTTTTGAGTGACAATAATATTGAAATTGTCACTGAAGAGAAATCAGGAAAGAAAAAAACCCTGTCCGGTGAAGTTTGGACAGGGAAAAAGAAACAGATCGATGAAGACGCTGAAGTTCTCCCAGACAGTGAAGAGCACGAGTCTGAAGAGACTACGACGACGTACTTGCGGGAAATGGGCCAGTTTGATCTGCTTACGCCCGAAGATGAAGCCCGGTATTCCAAGACTATCCGTGGTGGTTTCGATTCTATCATAGCCGCAATCCGCGAAGACTCCTCAGGTGTCAAAGAGGTCAAGATGCTCGTTGAGAGGATTGACCTCTGGCAACGGCGCGACCCCACCTTGAAGCCCAAGAAGCAGCAGCTCAATTATATGCGCCATTGCGTGTTAATGGCAAATCGCAACTATCCTGAAATTCGCGATTTATTTGAGCTCAATACCAAGATAGAAGCCTATAATCGTTCCATTGAAGGTGCGAAAGATGCCATGATCCGCGCCAATTTGCGGCTTGTGGTTTCCATTGCTAAACGCTATATGCACCAGGGGCTCACCCTTGCCGATTTGATTCAGGAAGGGAACCTTGGCTTGATGCGCGCTGTCTTCCGGTTTGATTACAAGAAGGGGAATAAATTTTCCACCTACGCGTCCTGGTGGATCAGGCAGGCTATTACCCGCGCCATCCTCGACAAGACACGAACGATTCGTTTACCGGTTCATTTCCTTGAACTGCGCAGCCAGTTTTTCAAGGCGTTCTACTCTCTGCTGAAAGAGCTTGGGCGCGAGCCGACGCCGGTTGAAATCTCCAAGATGACGGATCTGCCCATGGATAAGATCCTGGCAATCCTTGAGGCTTCCCGGGAACCCATCTCCTTGGAAACACCGGTTGGAGATGATGATTCCACCCTTGGCGATTTTTTGGAAAACCAGGAGTCGGAATCACCCTATGATGCCGTCCAGAACCGTGAGCTTTCCAGCAGGGTTACCGATGTGCTTTCCACCCTGACCGAGCGGGAAGAGAAAATTATACGGTTGCGATTCGGTATCGGAGAAACCGCAGAATATACTTTGGAAGAAATAGGTAAACGTTTCAACGTCTCACGGGAGCGTATCCGACAAATTGAGAAAAAGGCATTGAACAGGCTTCGCCATTCCAGTCGGCGGGAAAAGCTTCGATTCTTCCTGGATTAGCGGTAAGACTACGTCTTGTCATAGCGCCAAGGAATTCGTTGTTTTGCGTTGAATACCACCCCTTCTGTTTCAGAAGGGGTTTTTTTGTTTTTATAATCTATAATAGTTAATCAAGTACAACTACCAGAGAGCGAAATGGATACCTTTATAGAACAGGCCGGTTTCGGGGATATCCTCGAAAAGGTTCACGCCCGAAAACGGCTGAGCCTCGAGGATGGCCAGAGGCTGTATGCATCAAATAATTTGCTGGCCCTTGGTTATCTCGCCAATATTGTCCGGGAACAAAAAAACGAGAATAAAGCCTTTTTTATCTACAATCAGCATATCAACTACTCAAATATCTGTACCAATCTTTGTAAGTTTTGCGCTTTTGGTAAAGAGAAGGGGCATGAGCAGGCCTATGAAATGACGGTTGCGGATGTGAAGGATAAGGTCCGTCAGCGTCTGGATGAGCCGATCTCTGAGATTCACATGGTCGGGGGAATCCACCCGGATCTCCCATATTCCTATTACCTGGATCTGCTGCGCGGTATAAAGGAGATCCGGCCGGAGGTGCATATCCAGGCCTTTACCTGCGTTGAAATTCATCATTTGGCCGAATTGGCCGGAAAACCTGTAGGCGAAACTCTGGAGGAATTAAAAGACGCCGGACTTGGTTCGATTCCGGGTGGAGGGGCAGAGGTGTTCAGTCCCCGTATCCGCGAATTGACCTGTGAAAGTAAACTCCCTGGAGAGGGATGGCTTGAGGTTGCCCGTACAGCTCACCGGCACGGATTAAATACCAATGCAACCTTACTCTATGGCCATATCGAAACCATGGAAGAGCGACTGGAGCATCTGGACGCTTTACGGAAGACCCAGGACGAGAGCGGAGGTTTTCTCGCCTTTATTCCGCTGGCCTTTCATCCGAAGAATACGGAAATGTCCGAGCATTCTCGGACAACCGGAATGGATGACCTGAAAAATATCGCCGTGGCCAGGCTCATGCTTGATAATTTTCCTCATATCAAGGCCTATTGGGTTATGATCGGACCTAAACTTGCCCAGGTTGCCCTGTCTTTTGGGGCCGATGATATGGACGGAACGGTCAAGGAAGAGGTGATCACCCACATGGCCGGAGCCGAGACCGAACAGGCAATGGGCCATAAAACATTGATCCGCTTAATCCATGAAGCAGGCCGGGTGCCGGTACAGCGCGATACGTTGTACAATGTAATCGAGACGTTTTGATATCATGCTACAGCCTATACTAGACAAGGTTCTTGCTGGAGAGCGTATAAACGGGGAAGAGTTCCTGCAGCTGCATGCAGAAGCGGATGTCTACCAGTTGGGATTTCTGGCAGATGCCATCCGTAAGCGACTGCATCCTGAACCGGTTGTCACCTATGTGATTGATCGTAATATCAACTATACCGATATCTGCATCTCGGCCTGTAAATTTTGCGCCTTTTTCAAAGCCCCGGAAGATCCCGGCGGTATCTTGCTCAACAAAGAAGAACTGGAACAGAAGATCCGTGAGACCCAGGAGCTTGGTGGCACCCAGATACTGCTCCAAGGCGGTCTCCATCCGGACAAGCCGCTTGCGTATTACGAAGACATGCTTCGCTTCATGAAAATGACAGGCATCCATGTTCATGGATTTTCGCCGCCTGAAATTTGCCACTTTGCAGAGCTGTCCGGGCTTTCAACCGTTGAGGTCCTCAAGCGACTGCAGGCCGCCGGACTGGATTCCATGCCTGGTGGCGGGGCCGAGATTCTTTCCGATCGTGTCCGTCAGGCACTTGCCCCGCGTAAATGTTCGGCAGACCGCTGGCTGGCAGTAATGGAGGAAGCCCATAATCTGGGAATGCGAACCACGGCAACGATGATGTTTGGTCATGTGGAAACCATCGAAGAGCGTCTGGAGCACCTGCAACGTCTGCGTGATCTCCAGGACCGCACCGGCGGGTTTACCGCTTTTATCCCCTGGCCTTTTCAACCGGATAATACGCCCTTGGCCGCCGGTATGGATATTGAAAAGTCCACCGGCTATTCCTACTTGCGTATGCTCGCTCTCAGCAGGATTTTTCTGGATAACTTTGATAATGTTCAAGCGTCCTGGGTTACTCAGGGACCAAAAATTGCGCAGGTTTCACTGTTCTTCGGGGCAAATGATTTCGGTTCGACCATGATCGAGGAAAATGTGGTCGCTGCAGCCGGAGTCCATTTCCGTCTTTCCGAGGAGGAAATACAGCGCCTGGTTCGTGATGCCGGTTTTGAGCCCAGACAACGGCTGATGGACTATACACCCGCCTGATCTTTTTACCCGTTTGTTGTTATGCAACCACCTGTTTACCTTCATCGCGCCTCTTGGCTGCTGCCCATGGCCGGGGCGATGCTTCCCGATGGGGCCGTGGCAGTGCAGGGCGGGACAATTGTTGGTTGCGGTCGGTTTAAAGAGCTGCAGCAGAATTTTGCCGGTACATTGGTGGTCGATCATCCAGACTGCGCTTTGATGCCCGGATTGATCAATGGGCATATCCATCTTGAACTCTCACATCTTGCCCACCTTGGCCATGGATCTCCTGCAGAAAGCTTTACCGGCTGGATAGCCGGGATGCTTACCGAGCGCGAGGCTTTGGGGGTGGTCGGGCCCCATGTTGAGGATGCGGCCCTCAATCAGCTTCAGGCCCAGCACGACAGCGGTGTCATTGCCCTTGCCGATATCGGTAACACCCCCATTGCCCGGCAATTGGTCGGCAAAGTGCCCAGCCTGCTTTTTCCCTTTCTTGAATACCTGGGGCTGACCAGAGCGTCGCTTGTACCGGCCCTGAAAAAGCTTGCAAAAACAGAAGATGATGTGGCTTGTACCGCCCATGCCCCATACTCCACCCACCCAGAACTGATTCGGGCCTTAAAGAAAAGAGCCGATCACTTTGGTCATCCGTTTCCCATCCATGTGGCCGAGCCAGTCGCGGAACAGAAGATGCTCTGTGAGGGAAAGGGTGAACTG
>CALZIH010000259.1 GCA_945787305.1 uncultured Desulfobulbaceae bacterium
ATTCGGGTACACAACGAAAAGGACTGGCCGCCGTTCAATTATTTCGAATACGGCCAACCCCGGGGGTTGTCCATCGATTACATGGATCTGGTGGCTGAAAAACTGGGCATTAAAGTCGACTATGTCACCGGGCCGAGTTGGAACGAATTTCTGGGGATGGTCAAGCGCAAAGAACTGGATGTGATGCTAAATATCGTCAAAACCGAAGACCGCATGAAATACCTGCTGTACACTGAGCCTTACATCAGAAATCCCAATGTCATCGTCAGTTCCCAGGAAAACCCTTTTGAAACAATAGAAGCGCTTTTCAGCAAGACTGTAGCCTTCCCCAAAGGATTCTTCTATGAAGAAGTTTTGACAAAATCATTCCCTCAAATCAAGCGCCTACCGGTGGAAGATACCCTGGCCAGCATGAAGGCAGTAATGTTCGACCGGGCGGATGCCGCCCTGGGTGAGGCGGCGGTGATGCGAACCCTGATCAATAAAAATCTGCTGACCGGTTTACAAATTTCCGGTGAGGTAAACATCGGAGATCCCGACTTGACGAATCTGCGCTTCGGCGTTCGGAATGACTGGCCGCTACTGCAATCCGCATTGATGAAGGCCATGGCCGCCATTACACCACAGGAAATGAATCAAATCCGGCAAAAGTGGCTGGTGATCGATAAACGACAGATCGATGAAAAGGACGTATCGTTAGCTGAGACCGCTGCCGGGAAACCGACCATTCCCCTTTCGGCTGCAGAGAGCGCTTGGCTGGCAGAGCACAAAAAGATCCGTTTCACGGGAGACCCGGACTGGCTGCCACAGGAGGCGTTCACCAGCGAGGGGCAGTACGTCGGGATCGTGGCGGACATCCTCGACCTTGTGGAGGCCAGGCTCGGCATCCTGTTCGAGCGCGTCCCAGTGAAAACATGGACCGAAGCAGTACGCCTGGCGGAGGCTGCGGAGGTTGATGTGCTGTCCGAGACAACGAGCTCGGAACGAGAAACGATGACCTTCACCGAGCCCTATCTCGCTTTTCCGGTAGTGATCATCGCTAAGCAAGGCACCCAGCCCATCACGGATCCCGGCGCGCTCAAGGGCAAACGCGTGGCGGTGGTCAAAGGTTATGGGTATGTGATCCCTTTTCGTCGGCGGTACCCGGATCTGGACTACGTGGTAGTGGAAACGGTTCGCGATGGTCTGATGCAATTATCCGCGGGTGAGGTTGATGCCTTCCTCTCTGCCGCCCCCACGGCATTCCATTTGATGTCCGAGCTTGGGCTGACGAATCTTAGGATTATCGGGTCCACAGGACTTTCCATCGACTTGGGATTTGGCGTCCGCAAGGATACACCAGTGCTGGTGAGCATCCTCAATAAGGCGCTGGCCGGCATCACCGCAGAAGAGAAGCTCAAAATCCGTCAGAAGTGGGTCCCCGTTATCAATACATCCGCCCCGCAAACAGCCGACCCGATTTCATATGGCCGTCTGTTTGGCTACGGCATTGCAGTCTTCCTGATTCTCAGCCTGCTGGCCTGGCTTTTAATCAAATTGATCAAAAAAGAGCAAATTGCGGTCCATTTCGGATCACGCTGGTTTCGAGGGCTTGTCCTGGCCGGTTTGAGCGTTTTCGTGCTCATCGTGGCCTTCGTGGGGTGGTATATGCTCGAGCGCAACAAGACCGAGCATCTGCTGAATGTGGACGAGAACCTCAGGGGGGTAATATCCGTTAGCCAGGACCGCTTCGACCTGTGGTTGAAGGAAAGAATCTCTTATCTGGCACGCCTGGGACGGGACTCGGAATTGGTGGCCATTACCCAACGCCTTTTGCAGGTCAAGCCCAATAAAAGGGCCCTGCTGGCATCGGGTGCCCTGAAAGAGGCGCGGTTTTTCTTCCAAAACACCGAGGATATTTTTGGCAATATCGGTTTTTTCATAATCGACCCGGATCATGTCAGCATGGGCTCCATGCGGGATACCAACCTCGGCACCCGCAATCTCATTTCCAAACAGAATCCGGAACTTCTTCAACGGTCATTTCAGGGCAAGGTGGGCTTCGCACCGCCGATGACGTCTGATGTGGATTTGGACAACAAAGCCAAATCAGATAACGCCAAAAAGCCGCCGCCCATGTTTTTTATCGGACCGATCCGGGACACGGATGGACGGGTCCTGGCGGTCATGACCCTGCGAGTGGACCCCTGGGAAGATTTTGCTCGGGTCCTGAAGTCTTTCGGTGGGGCATCCCGCGAATCCTATGCCTTCGACCGCAACGGCATCCTGCTGTCGTCGAGCCGGTTTGAAGATCAGCTGCGCCTTATCGGGCTGTTGACCGAAGACCAGACCAGCGCTTTAAATGTCGAGATTCGGGACCCGGGCGGCAATATGGTCGAAGGGTATCGTCCCGCCATCGAAAGATCGCGGCAGCCGCTGACCCGTATGTTTTCGCGCGCCCTTGTGCTGCGGCAGAAAATGGAAAGTGCCGGAATCCGAAAGGGCCGGTCCTCAATCGAGTCCAACATCGAAGGCTACAGCGATTACCGTGGGGTGCCGGTTTTCGGTGCCTGGCTCTGGAACGCGGATCTTGACATCGGACTGGCGGTGGAGGTCGACGTGGATGAAGCCCTGTCCCATTATTACCGGACGCGGGTGACGATTTTCAGCATTTTGGGATTTACCCTGGTTCTGTCTGCGGGGGCCATATTATTCGTTTTGATTGTCGGCGAACGAACCAGCCGGGCGCTAATGCGTGCCAGAGACAAACTAGAGAAAAAAGTCACCGAACGGACCGCCGAATTACGCAAGCTGTCCCAGGCCACTGAAAACAGTCCGGCGTCGGTGGTGGTTACCGATAAAAACGGCACCATCGAATATGTCAACCCGAGATTCAGCGAAGTTACCGGATATACCGCAGAAGAGGCCATCGGGCAGAATCCAAGTGTATTAAAGTCAGGCGATCTTCCCGAATCCTATTACCAGGAGCTCTGGGATACAATTCTTGCAGGTAAGGTTTGGCGCGGTGAGTTTAAAAATAAACGCAAAAACGATGAGGAATTTTGGGAAAGCGCTTCGATTTCACCCATCAAAAATGAAGCCGGTGAGATCACCCATTTTGTGGCCGTCAAAGAAGATATCACGGAACAAAAGAAGATCCGGGAATCGCTGCGCGAAAGCGAAATTCAATTACGCACCATTTTTCGTAATTCTCCTATCGGGATCACTTACGTTGGCAAAGACGGCACCGTTCTTGACTGCAACGATAGGCATGCTGAGATCATGGGATCAACCCGTGAAAAAATTATTGGAATGAATTTACGGGAGGAAATTAAAAATGAAGGATTGCGAGCTGCCGTATTCGGCGCGCTTGCCGGTGAGCAAACCGAGTTTGAAGCAGAATATACCTCTATCAGCGGTGGAAAAACAATTTTGGTTCGATCGCTCTTTAACCCAACTGAACCCGGCATCTCTCCAACGGAAGTCATCAATACCACTGAAGACATCACCGAGCGCAAGCAAATGGAACAGGACCTGCTGGAGGCTAAAGACCGCCTGCAGGCGATTATCGATGGCGTTCACAGCCTGGTATTTATTAAAAACACCCAAGGGCAGCATCTTCTGGTCAACTCATATTTTGAAGAAGCTTTTGGCATCAAAAAGGAAGATGTCATCGGCAAGACCGATCTGGACATTTTTCCTTCCGAAATTGCCGAGCAAATAATGGAGGTCGATCGGAAAGTCATCGCCACAGGTGAGGCGATACATTTGGAAGTGCCCATCCCCCATCAGGACGGCAACATTCATATCCACCTGACCGAAAAGTTTCCTCTGTTCAATAAAAAAGGTGAAGTATACGCCATGTGTGGGCTGGCCACGGATATTTCCCATCAGAAAGACATCGAGCAGGAGCTTCAGCAAGCCAAAATGACTGCGGAAGAAGCCACCCGAGCCAAGAGTGATTTTCTGGCCAATATGAGTCATGAGATCCGCACCCCCATGAATGCCGTGATCGGTATGAGCCATCTGGCGCTGAAAACCGAGCTGACGCCTAAACAGCAGGATTATTTGAACAAGATTCAATCTTCGGCCAATTCGCTGTTGGGCATCATCAACGACATTCTGGATTTCTCCAAAATCGAAGCCGGCAAGCTTGATATGGAGACGGTGGAGTTCAATCTGGACGACGTCCTGGGTAACCTGGCCAATCTGGTAACGGTCAAGGCCCAGGAAAAAGAAGAGCTTGAGGTTCTGTTTGCTACGGCAAGGGAGGTTCCGCGGTTTTTGGTGGGAGATCCGTTGCGGTTGGGGCAGGTGCTGATCAACCTGGCCAACAATGCCGTCAAATTTACAGAGTCCGGTGAAATCGTGGTTTCTACTGAATTGTTGGA
>CALZIH010000260.1 GCA_945787305.1 uncultured Desulfobulbaceae bacterium
TTTATTGAACCATAGACCAAGGAAGTGCCTCAAATATCGGACGCCGTTCGAAGTGTTCAACGCTATAACTGGTGGTGCACTTGGAACTTGAATTCACCCGGCCTTCCCGGCCCTTTATTGGATATTCGAATAGCAAGCCTGCTCGACATTTCCGCTCTAAAACCTTCATCACCGGTCAACTGCCCACGCTGCAGAGCATCTCTTATCAACTTGGCCTCACCTTCGGCAATGGTGTCGGCAACAAAATAATAAGTCCTTTACTTACTTAGGTGTCATTTCAAAGATTGCTGGCAGATCAAATCTACATTGTTTTTCGTGTGGTTGTTTTGAACTGATTTAAGGCTACCTTGGATAGGTTTCTACCCAGTGACGTTCGTTTTCAAACCGTATTTTGGGGGTGGCAACAGGGATATTATGGGATCTTAACTCCTCTAAAACTTTCTGTAAAACTTCAGAACGAATTGTTGAACGTTTGCGCACATTTTCAATTCGATATCGACCTTCTACAAGAATACCCGCAAGCATATTCCCTTGTGCATCATCAAGAGACCGGATGATGGTTTGGGCGGTGCCAGGCAAAACATCCTGACAGGACGCAATCGCATCGGTTGTTATTTTTTTAGTCAGATTTAAATCTGCATCATAATCCACCTGAAAACGAATTCTGACCCGGACAGGACTCTTCTGGTATGAAAAGTTTGTAATAACTGAGTTCGCCAGAATTGCATTAGGATAATTTATATAGACCCCGTCTGTGTTTTTGATTCTTGTCCTTCGCAGGCCAATATCAACAACATCGCCCCAACCTCCCCAATGGCTGCCAATTTTTTCTATCTTAACTCTATCTCCTATACGGACAGGTTGATCGGCTATAAGGAAAATACCTGCCAATACATCGGCAATAGTCTCCTTTGCGGCAAAACCTAATGAAACGCCAACAATTCCAGCTCCGGCAAGAATTGGTGAAATTTGGATACCATTAATTCTTAAGAGGATAGTAGCTATGCTAACTATGGCAAAGATACCGAAGAACTGTTTGACAAAATATACAAAACGGTCATCAAGATCATTAGCTGTTGACGCGGCCAGGGCTTGTAATTTTTTTATGATGAGAGAACGGCACAGGGCGTAAATAACAAGACCGGCAATCAGTACAAAAATAGACTTGTACATATTGTTAAGCTGGCCCCAAATTTCAACAAGTGTTTCCATGTAATGTTCCTTATCTTGACGGGCTCGTAAAAAGCCTAAAACGCCGCTTGCACTGTACGGAAATACAACAAGTTATAACATTCCCGCCGTCGGTGGCGAGGCTTTTGACGACACCGACAATTTAAATAGTCTTTTTCTTGGAAAGGCAACAGGCTTGGCCTACGGGTTAGCCATGACCATTTCAAAGACATACATAACCATACAAATTGTTCTACCTTAAAATACTAAGAAAGCGTCGTAATTTCATCTAGAAATGATATTGGCACATGTCGTTTCAATAAGCAGTCTGTATTTATTGTGCAAGGATGAGGGAAGCAGGTATCTTGTAATTCAATCAATAGAGCAGGACACAAGGGCAAGAGAGGGTCTGAAATGAGCATGGCCAACAGAGCAATACTCATATGCAGTGTGGGTCGTTGACTGCAATTATTGCGATATGGGCCAAGCAGAGTGGGCGTGCTATACGTAACACTAGTTAGAGAAGCGGATCGGACGGATTGTCTTGAGTGCTGGGGATTCCGTTCAATCAGACAGGCGAAGGACTCCACAAGGCAAGCGAAAACGATTACAGCATACGGCTAATCTTCAGTCTTTGTCAGGGCATCGGCAATGGACAAGGCATAGGGGTGGTGCTTGCGGAGGAAAATCGGCATCTTGTTTCTCGCCTGCCGGGCGGTATCCATCGAGTCGAAAGTCCCATAAAATACAAACAAGGTTGGCGGATTTGTCTTCTTGCGGAGAATGTGCAGTTTATCCTTAATATTGAAGTACTCGTCCTGCACCAGGAGCTTTTCGACATTGTCTGCAGCCTGATCCGAGGTCAACATCATCAGCTGAATAGTATATTCATTACGATAAGCTCCGGCAAGCCAACCGGCACTGGCCCGTAAGCGTTCCTGGAACAGTTTGCTGCCGTCTCTCTCCCCCGCTTCATCAGCCTGACTTTCAACATCTTTTCCGGTGACATCCTGATCAGCAAGAGAAGCCGTTGGCTTGTCTGCTGCATCAGAGGAAGCAGTTGCGTCCTGTTTCGGTGGAGAGCTCTCGACAGCCTTTTCAGGCGCCGCAGGTAAATCGTTCTCGGTCTCTGTTTTTTCGACTTCATGGACGACAGCAGGACCACTGGATGCAGTCGGTGATGAATCAGGCATTACGGTCACTTCGCTCGGCTCATCTTCACCCGACAGCAAGAAGACAAGCAACAACACGAGTACTGTTATCCCAGCACCGACAGCCAGCAGTCTTTTATTTCCCTCGACAACTTGTAACAGATCTTCCTTTTTCCGACCCGTCCAAATCGGTTGCCCTTCATCACCGACATGATCGAGCAGAACCATAAACGATTTTTCACTGCAGGATTTTTGTAACGCTTCTTCGGCAAGAATATTGGTCAGACGGGGATTACCGTTTGCCGTGGCAAAAATTTTTTCTACCGCCTCGCCGGTAAACACTTCCTGTTGTTTATCAGCACTGAGTCCTGCGGCCAGAAGCCGGAAGCTCAGGTAACGCCCAGTCTCTTCTGGGGTCATCGCATCCAGAAAATAACCTGTATTATGAATATCAACACCGGTGCAATACACGGTAAGCTGTTCTAAATTAGCCTCAAGTCCTGGACGACCGGAAAGGATAAGGCTAAAAGTTTCAGAGAACCCTTCAAGTTCACAAAGCAGCCGAAGCAAGCGTTCCAGTGTGGCAAGAAAAATCTTTTCAGCACCATCCAGCACAAGCACGACTTTTTGCCCATGTTTCTGTCGACGCTGCAGTTGTTTTTTTAACTCCTTGACCAGATCCACTTCCGCGCCGGCTGGTTCCATGCCAAGATCAAGATTGATAATACGCAAGAGATCGTCAAAAGAACCTACCGGATTATCCAGATACACCACCTCATATGAATCAGGCAACCGCTCAAACAACACGTTGCACAACAGCGTCTTGCCGGTTCCCTCCAGGCCGACGATCTTGATTAATAGCCTGCCTATCTCAAGATCTTTTTGTAGCCCTTGAAGAATCGTCTCTCGACCGGCCTGGGGAAAAAAAACTGCCGGATCGACTTCTTCACGAAATGGTGAGGTATGCAGTTGGAAATGTTCCAGATACATGAATTACTCGGGTATTGATATTATTCTTACCGTCACGAAACCCTGTTCGGCCTTCTACACTGGTCATAACGGGAGAGAAACACAACATAACATGTAATTATCGAATACTTGATCAATTCTGTAAACCTCTTTTTTCAGGTTTTTATCATTTTTCCACGCTTTTCTGGTGCGGCCCCATAGATAAAAGTGGGTATCTTTTCTTGTACAGGAAGAGAATCCTCTGTAGTATTAAAATATTCGCCTGAACTGCATGTCCTCTGTGACGTGTTTAAGTAAAACCATAATCCGGAACCTGAAAAAGCATGAACGGTGCTGAATTACTTGTTAAATCCCTTGAGAACGAAGGTGTTGAATATATTTTCGGTATTCCGGGAGAAGAAAATCTCGCCTTCCTTGAGGCCCTGCGCACATCATCCATTCACCTGATTATCACCCGCCACGAGCAGGCAGCCGGTTTTATGGCTGCCACCTACGGTCGCCTGACCGGAAAACCAGGAGTTTGCCTGGCCACTCTTGGGCCGGGGGCAACCAACTTGGTAACGAGCGCCTCCCATGCCCTGCTTGGCGGGATGCCGTGCATGTTTATAACTGGACAAAAACCCATCAAAAAATCCAAACAGGGCAGGTTCCAGATCATTGATATTGTCCGGATGATGGAACCGTTAACCAAAATGTCCCAGCAAATTGTCGGTGCAGACAGTATTCCCGCTCTGGTCCGTGAATCATTTCGTGTGGCAGTTCGAGAAAAATCAGGCCCGGTCCACCTTGAACTGCCTGAAGACATCGCTGCAGAGGAGACCCATGCCACCATATTCCCCGTAACAACGGCTCGAATGCCGCTGGCTGACGAACAAACGATCGCCGAAGTCATACCTCTTATTCAGCAGGCAAAAAATCCGCTCTTATTAATTGCCGCCGCGGGCAATCGCAGGCAAAACGGCCCTGCCATCGAAACGTTCATAGAACGGACCGGGATCTATTTTTTCAGCACCCAGATGGGTAAAGGCGTAGTTAGCCAATACCATCAGC
>CALZIH010000261.1 GCA_945787305.1 uncultured Desulfobulbaceae bacterium
TTTGTCGAACCTAAAGCTGGCAGCGAGAAATTTATTTTACTTATCCATGATTGGGACGGCTTGACCGAGTACGAGATGAAACGGGCAGAGATGCTTGCAGAACTGGGGTATACTGTATTTGCAGCCGATATGTATGGTAGCGGTATTCGACCGACAGAAACAAATGAAAAGAAAAAGATGACCAGGGCGCTATATGGAGACAGGCCAAGAATGCGGTCTCTCTTGGACGGGGCGCTTGCCGTGGCTCGCGACAAGGATATTGACACCACTAATGGTGTTGCCATGGGCTACTGCTTCGGTGGCGCCGTTGTTCTGGAGCTGGCACGTTCCGGGGTTGTGATGAAAGGCTTTGTCCCATTCCATGGGGGCCTGATCACACCTGAAGGCCAGGACTACACCAAGACCAAAGGTGCCTTACTGGTTCTGCATGGAACAGCTGACACCAGTGTAACCATGGAGGACTTCGCTGATTTGGCCGAGGAGTTGGAGTCGGCCAAGGTCGGTCATGAAATGATCACCTATGCCGGGGCACCCCATGCCTTCACCGTCTTCGGATCGCCCCGTTATCGCGAGGATGCTGATCGCAAGTCCTGGCAGCGTTTTCTTGAGTTTTTGCAAGAGACCCTATAGGTACATTTGATTACCATCAAAGCTCAGCTACTCCTGCTCGGTTAGGGGACTGATTTTATTTTTCTACGCCGGGAGACAGAATAATTTTCACCGCTGATAACTGTCAAACGAGTTGCGTACTATGTAAATAAATAGAAAAGAGTTAACCTGCCTTGCGGATTGGTGAAAAAAATTCAGTCCACTACTTCGAAGGCCGCACAGGCTTTTCTACCGCCAAGCTGAACTCTGGTGAGAATAGGTTAGGAAAATAAGTAAAGTTACTCAATGTAGAGGAAATTCAACCTTAATTCGTTGTACAGGGAAGCCTCCATGACCCAGGAAAACAAAGCAGGAACGCATGCAGCAGGCATGCGCCGTTTCCTCCAGATCATGGTCATTTTATTGGCCGTAGGCTTGCTGATCAGTGCGGCCAGCATCCCCTTTTTCTATCAATCGACAACCATGTGGTACAAGTTCGGTTTTGACCGTGTCCTCCTCTACGCGGGTAAGATTGCCGGCCTCCTCGCCGCCACCCTGCTCTTCATGCAGATCCTGCTCGTTGGCCACCTCAAGGTGTTGACCACCGTCTTCCCCAAGGCGCAACTCATCCGGCAACACAAGATAAACGGCGCCCTTATTGCCGGACTGGTAATAATCCACCCTCTTCTGGTTGTTGCCTCTGAAGGCTTCACCTTCCCGGCACTGGAATGGAAATCCTGGCCGGAATTCGTCGGGTCTGCACTGTTGCTCTGTATCTGGCTCATCTTTACAACCAGTCAGTGGCGAAACGCTACCGGCCTCTCCTTTCAGGCCTGGCGTCTCCTCCACCGGGTTATCACACCGATCGCCGTTATGCTCCTCAGCCTGCACGTCCTTTTTGTCAGCGACACCTTTGCATCAGGGGTACCCCGCTACGCTGTTTGTACAGCTCTGGGCATCTTTCTCATCACCTGGTTCAAAATCAGGCTCCTGCCCTACCTGAAGCGATGAGATTGAATAAACGCGTCTCCACAATTAGAAATACTCCTGATAAGGACCAGGTTGACTTGTCATTATGGCCGGCCATACCTATTTTATGCAGTAAACAAGCTGTAAACACCTCCTCACTCAGCATCAAGAGCAGCAGGAGAGGAGGGAAACATAACGTGACACCTGGAGGGAAGAACCATGAAAACATGTACCCGCTCCATATTGATCGCCCTTGGCTTTCTTTTTCTTGGCACTCTGCCGCTGCAGGCTGCCACCTACGAATTCGACAAGGCCCATTCAGGTTTCCGATTCGGCGTACAACACATCTACTCAACGGTATACGGTCAGTTTGACGACTATTCCGGCACGGTGGTGTTTGATCCGGCCAAGCCCAGCGATGCCGTTTTTCAGTTTAATATTGAGGTCAAAAGCATTAACACCGGTATCGGAAAAAGGGACAAGCACCTGCGTTCGCCTGATTTTTTTGATGCCGACAAATACCCGCAGATTACCTTTACAAGTTCTGCGGTCAAACACCTTGAAGGCGCCAACTACGAAGTGCTGGGCACCTTAACCATAAAGGATGTCAGTACAAATATTGCGCTACCCCTTGTGTATCACGGTAGTAAAGTACACCCCATGGAAAAAGGTAAAAGAGTGGCCGGCTTTGACATTAATCTGACTCTGGACCGATTGGCCTATAATGTCGGAGGCGGAAAATTTTACGAGATGGGCGTTGTGGGCAAGGATATTGACATTTTTGTTTCCCTGGAGATGTTGACGGAAAAATAATTCCCGGGAAGCAGAGTAACATGATTGTCGGTTGTGATTACCATCGAGCTTCAGCTTTTTTGCTCGTCATTCCCGTGAAGGCGGGGATCTAGGCGGCCTAGCCAATTACTCTGGATTTCCGCGGGAATGACCTTTTGCTATGACACATTCACTGAATTATCAACACAATACAGTGTCTGCTTCAAAATCGGCTGAGTTTCAGTGGTAATCATATAAAATTTTGAGAATAACGCCGAGGTCGAGCGAAAATATATTTTTTCAAGGTAGCCCCCAGCAATACCGGCACAACACGCAGGACGTGCAAACAAACGTCAAGGTTTTTTCCATTGCTGCCAAGGCCAGAGCGGCACAAGGTGGCGTTTGAGTTCAGCAAGTGGATAAAAAGTGCCCCGCCAATCGATACCGCCTGAAACCAGGGTGGCGATGACCGCATGCCACATCATGTAGATTTTCAAATAGGGTGTCACAAGAAACCAGCACACGCTGCGCAATGGCGCGCCAAGGTGATTTGCGGCAATACAATGAAAGACAGCTGTAACCACTAGAACAAGAGCAAAGAGCAGCTGATTGACGCCGCCTGCCAGCACAAGCCCCCAAAAGGGGAGGATATGGCAGCAGATGATCACAACGGTGGCAAGCAGGAAACGACCAAATCGGTAATCGACGGCGGCAAAAATATTCTTGCGGAGCCCTCGAATCATCTCACCCACAGACCCGTACCAGGGCACAGCAATACAGTCGCGACCATTCAAACATTCCTGCCGACCACCATGTGCTTTGACGAGACGACCAAGGAGGATATCATCGACAGGGCAGAGGCGCAGGGATTGATGACCTCCGCAGCGTCGATAGGTATCAGCGCGAACCATGTTGAAGGCGCCGACACCAAAAAAATAACAACTGTCGGCATCCACGGCCCGCCAGGGCTTAAGCACACTGATCAACCCGGCCAGACTGTCAACCATCAACATGGTAAGCAGTGAGCTGGAAACCTGCGGCCGGAATATCAGGCAGAGATGATCGAGCCGGTCGCCTTCCATCCTGTTCACGGCACGGCTCAGGGTGTCCGTCGCCATGTGGACATCGGCATCGGTAAAGAGCACGTACTCCCCTTTTGCCTGTAAAGCGCCAAGGTGCAGGGCGTGGCACTTACCAAGCCAACCCGAGGGAAGGTCCTTGATATGGATGACCCGCAAGCGATCATGTTCCCTGTCGAGACGATCCAGGATGCTGGCGGTTGCATCTGTTGAGCGATCATTGAGAACAATGATCTCTAACTGCTCATAGGTAAGGGACAGCACCGAATCCAAAGCAGAAGCAATGTTTTCCTCTTCGTCACGGGCGGCGATAACCACTGAAACCAACGGTTGCTCTTTGGTATCTGAAAACGGGGAGACCTTGACAAGATTATGTAATCGTCCACTGCCGATGGTACTCTCGATACCAATAACGAGAAGTAGGATAAGAATACAGATTGCAAACAAACTGACCATAGACGTGACAATGTATTACAACTACCAACCCGGTTGTTGAAGTTGACCTGTTTTTTCCAGACCTGAATCCGTGAGCGTTCGGCAGTGGTTCAGGTAAGCGACAGACTCCGGATGCGCGAAAGAAACCAAACGATCATCCTGTTGTGATATCGTTTGGTTGATGACAGATAGCGTAGACTTCGAAGTAGATGAGCCGCTGCCGTACGCCCCGGAGGACGAACAGGTGAAGTAATAAGAAAAAAAATAGCTCAATAATCAGTAGACCATATCAACTACATAAAACGAGAATAGCCGTTTTTCGTCACGGATTCAGGCAGAGAAAAAAGCAGCCATGAGCTTGGCTGCCAATCAATTCACGTATTACAACCTGGCACAGCACAGCGCAAACAGCGTTTGGAACTCTTTACGAACCCAGTACTGCTAGCGATGCCCTCCTCCGCCGCCATCGCCACCGCCTGAACCTCCGGATCCACCGG
>CALZIH010000262.1 GCA_945787305.1 uncultured Desulfobulbaceae bacterium
TACGATTGTGCATTCCGGCAAAAAACGGGCTGAACAAACAGCTTCTATCTTTCATGAAGAGTTGGCCCTGGATACTCCTTTGGAAATGATTCCAGGTATTAGCCCCATGGATGATGTACGCATTTTTGCCGGCAGTATTGATCACAGAAAAAACTGGATGGTGGTTGGTCACATGCCCTTCATGGAAAGGCTTGTCTCCTTCCTTACGGTAGGGTCAGAAGATACTCGTGTGTACCAGTTTCAAAATTCCGGTATTGTCTGCCTGGACGCGGAGCAAAAGGGCGATACAGTGTTGGACTGGTTTATCAGGTGGACCCTAAATCCCAACATCTCCTGAACCAGCTGAGAGACAACCACAAAAGCTACTTATCCGGACTGGTCATGGGAGGGGTTAAACCGTTACTTGACTCGCTCGGCCATACAGTAAAATCAGGGCAGTCAAAACCCGCCTCTATGATTCAGGCAAGTCTGCCATATCATTATAAGCGCTGCATTGAGGAAACCTTGATAATAATGGTGCCACCGTTTACTCAAGGAATTCATAAAAATCGGATCGTCCTTGACTCAAGCTGCAGGGCAAGGCAAAATAGACCATCACTTTTTTCCCGCCATCAGGACAATGGGCCTGATATACATTATGGAGGAATACACCGATGCAAATGAAAGTTCATTCGTTAGAAGTTGATAATGGCCATGTTGTCGAAGAGGGCAAATCTTACTGGCCGGACTGTGTAGAAATTTCAATTCCGCGAGATATAGCTCTCAATGTAATGGCACAATTGACAGCTACTCTCCAGACCGAAGGAGAGGGCAGGATAAATTTCACTCTCATGGGCAAGCTCGATTACGACACGAACACGGACGATTGAGAAGCTGAGGATCATGGAAGTTTGAAAAAACTTGCAAGGTGTGAGTAATGCCTTTTACCTCCATTAAATAAAATTCTGGCGGCTTGCATGGTTACGAGAGCAACAATTATGGGCTTATTTTTCCTGTGTAAAAACACCGTGGCGTAAAAAGTGAATGACCTGCTGGATGACCTCGTTGCTGTCCATAATAAATGGATGGGAATGGGGCACGACTAGAAAATCCGTCATGCCTTCCAATTTGGTTTCTTCAACAGCAACCTTACCGTCGTTTGGCTCATCAAAAGCTGTTGATAAGATCAGGTTGATGGTTCTGTTTCCCGCGATAATGCCCACCACGAAATCAGCCGGGCCGAGCTGACGAGGAATACTGTTTTCATCCGTGCCAAGCTGATAACCGGCAGGACCGTTAATCATTTCGTATCCCGGAAAGACTGAAAATTCGTCCACCACTTTGCTTCCCTGGTTTGGCGGAGCAAGCATGACGACTCGTCCCAATTCAGGTATTGAATTTGATGCAAGGTAATAGCGAACGAGTATCCCCCCGAGAGAGTGGGTAACAAAATGGATAGATTGCGCTTTGTTCTCACGGCAAAAATCCAACCCTTCGCCCACTGCAATTTCTGTTAATTCCTCTATCTTCTTCTCCCGAGAAGGGTAATCAACGTTGATGACCGTATACTTCTCCTTGAGACGTTCTTCCAGCTTTGACATGGAGGAAGACGTTCGTGCCAGGCCATGTAACAAAACCACACATTCAGAGGAGAAGCTTGGGGTGCAATCAGCCCGCACGGGCCAAAAGAAAACAAAGACTATTAGCAAAAGATAAAAGCAGATTTTCAGATACGCCATAGGTATTGTGCAATACTTGTCGCCCTCGTAAAACACCTCGCGTGGCCCTGTCACCATGCACTTAAAATTCAAAATATTCTGATTGGTTATATCGGCTGGTGGAAAGAATACCGGATCTCCCCCCTACATCCAAGTACCTTGAGAGAAGGGCGGTGTCAAGAGCCGACCGATTGGCTAGCTCAGATGCGACCGGCAACTGTATTTGAAAAATTAGAGGCAGTACGAATTTTGCTCTGCTCAAGGCGGCCGAGGGTGACCGTTAGCGTTTCCCGTTTGGCATGGGCCAGCTTGAACCAGTTATGAATTTCCTCCTGCAATACTTCCTCTCCAACACCGTGGCGTACACTGCCTGAAGCAACCGAGTTATCCAACCTGCCGGAATTGATAAAGGTCCACTGGTTGTCCTGCTGAGAAACAATGCCGGTGTGGCCTCGTTTTTCAGTTGAAAAGGAGAGAATCTGTCCCTTGTCAAGAAGTGGCTCCATTTCCCGGATCAATGCTTGCGCCTGTTGTTTCCAGTTTGTCATGTCCCGATAGTTATTGGTGAGAACCAGTGATCCAGATGCCTTAATAATGCCTTCACCATTGAGATAGGCATTGACCGGCATCCCCTGATCACGGGCCATTTGGGTGAGCTTGGTATACAAACCGTCCCTTCCCCCATAGGGGATATCCATCTGACCAAGGCCCTTCACCAGCAGCTCGTAGCAGTCGATTTCCTTGTAGGATGTTCCTAAAAACGGTCGTACCGCTTCACTGAGGTCGGTTGCGGGTCGAGTATATTCTTGAGCATGATAGTTATGCTGTGGCGCCACCGAATTCACCGAAGTGGCCTGGCTAACAATCGGTGGGCCAGAGTCAACTGCGCCCCATAGTATCTCCATATTTTCCGGTTGCAGATAAATCTCGGTTCCATTGGCAATGCGATCAAAGGCTTTGTCTTGATTGGCCTTGCTGGAAAGGATTTCCCAGGTCTGTTCTCTGAGTTGCGGATGCTTGCTCAGCAAGTGAGAGACAGTGGTGTTGTTCTGGTCGACTTTGCCAAGAAGTACAGGTTGATCTCCTCCGGGGATCAGCGGTCGCTTTTCAATCCCGGTATCGTTTATTGCCTTGGATATGGGTGCTGTTTCTTTCTCCGCTCCCCGAGTAACCATGGCATGAGAATCTGGACGATTTTGCTCTGATGGCTGCCAGGTGATCTCCCCTGTGGCGGAATCAAACTGAATCAATGTATTGAAGGGTAGGCGGGTAAAATCCTTGTCCCTGTTCACCGCAGACGACAATATATCCCAGGTGTCGCTATGCAGGGAGGGATGGTTCTTGAGAAGGTGGGAAACGGTGGGGTTTTCTTCGTTGATCAGCCCAAGTTGGGTCTTGTTTGCCGATTGGAGCGCAGGCGAATTGTGGGCCGGTATACCAGGTAAAGAATGTTGGGTTGTAACGGAGATATTCTGCTGTTTCAATACAGCCGCGGTTTGTGCAGGAGCAGACCAGGTGAGTGCCCCCTCTTTGACGTTATAATATATGCTGGTTCCCGGCTGTATACTTGTGTAATTTTTGTCCAGATTCTGTTTTGAGTTCAGGATCTCCCAAGCCGAGACCTTCAAGTCCTTATGCTCCATCAGCAGTTCTGAAACCGTTGGCTTTGCAGCAGTAATTTCTCCAACCAGTATGTTCGGTTCTTGCGGCGCTGTTGAGTTCTGTTGTGCCCCGACCTTTTCATTCAGGCCATTCAATACATCACGAAATGATACGGAATGCCGCGCTTTGTTGGAGGCAGGTACGGTGGAAGGGACCGGGTTAAATTGTATGAGAGTTGTTATTTTATCCATAAAATTCACTCAACACTATGATCTGTTTGTAAAGCAGTTGTGACGAGAATTGCAACAAATGATCCAGATTATACGATTAGCCCTCTTACTCTATCGGTAGAAAGAGTATTTTCATTTAATTTCCTTGCACAGGCGGCGATTCGAAGCATTATCAATAACAATAAAATCAATGGAACCCGTTAGCGACAATACCAACACGACAAATAACCGACCGGATACTGACAGAAAATTGACCAGCATTTAATCATTACACAAGATATCAACTCGCAAGCACTTTGCTGAGCTGGCAACATACTGTGAATACGTCGGAATGATAAAAGAGGGGAGAGGAAAACCTAGCTCTGACCACTTGTATTGAGCTCAGGTCTTTAAAATAGCAATATTGTCGGTGTCGTAAAAAGCCTCGCCACCGACGGCAGGAAGGTCATAGGGCACTGTATTTCGGTACAGTGCAAATGTCGTTTTCGACTTTTTACGAGCTTGTCATAATTGTCGGTGTCGCAAAAAGCCTCGCCACCGACGGCGGAGAGGTCATAACTCATTGTATTTCCGTACAGTGAAAACGGCGTTTTGGACTTTTTACGAGTCCATCAGCGATTACCCTTTTATTAAAAATTGAAACGTGTTAGCTTCGCGCTCCTTCAATGAAATATTTTATTCAATCTGTTGTTTTCAGCAGTCCATCTTGTCTAGATTTTTCCATTTGAATCGGCCTACACTTAGTCTTTACACGGAATTTGCCGTTAATCCGTTAACAATT
>CALZIH010000263.1 GCA_945787305.1 uncultured Desulfobulbaceae bacterium
TTTTTGCATTGAAATACGAAGGGGTAAACCTTCTCTTTCTTAAATATCTCTTTTCCAACCTTGGCAGTAACAAAATAAAAGAGCTTCTTCAGATTGAACCGACAGGTCAGTATAGCCGGAAAATCTGGTTTTTATGGGAGTGGCTGCGTGAGGAACAGTTAGGTGTTGAAGACGCCACAACAGGAAACTTTGTTCCTTTGGTTAATAATAAGCTGCAGTTTGAGGGCAAACACGTCCTGTCCAAACGCCATCGCGTTCGAAACAACCTGCCAGGAACAAAGAATTTCTGCCCTCTCATCCGAAAAACAAAGAAGCTTGAACAATTTTTAGGTAAAAAGCTCTCCGAGGAAGCCGTTCAAAATATCGGCCAGACGCATCCCGATCTCTTGAGCCGGGCAGCCGCCTTTCTTTTGCTAAAAGATTCCAAGGCCTCATACACCATTGAAGGCGAAACCCCACCACACAGCCGTATTGAACGATGGGGCAGAATTATCGGTGAAGCAGGAAGTCGTACCTTAAGTATCGAAGAACTTGAACATTTACAAAGACAGGTGATCACGGACAGCCGTTTCATGGAACCGGGGTTGCGCAAGGAAGGCGGTTTTGTCGGTGAGCATGACCGGGTATCAGGTATGCCTATGCCGGATCATATCTCTGCGCGTCCTGATGATCTGGTTACGCTTATGTCTGGCCTGATTGATACTTACGAGCTTCTCCGTGAAGATGAGTTTGATGCGGTCCTCATGGCCACGATTATCGCGTTTGGTTTTGTCTTCATTCACCCCTTCGAAGATGGTAATGGCCGGATTCACCGCTACCTGTTTCATCACGTTCTGGCAGAGAAAGGCTTTGTGCCCAAAGGGCTAATATTTCCAGTGTCCGCTGTGATACTGGAGCGGATTGATGACTACCGTAAAACCCTTGCGCATTACTCAAAGCCCCGGCTTGGCTATATAGAGTGGCGACCGACAGAAAAAAACAATGTTGAAGTCCTGAACGATACACTCGATCTGTACCGCTATTTTGATGCGACCAAACAGGCTGAATTTTTCTTCGAGTGCGTAGAGGAAACAGTCTCTCAGACCCTGCCGGGAGAGGTAGAATATTTAAAGAAATATGATCTGCTCAACGAATTCATAAAAAACTATATCGACATGCCGGATAAGCTCGTTGATCTACTGATACGCTTTTTATCTCAAAATGACGGGATGCTCTCAAAGCGCGGTCGAGCCAAAGAGTTTGAAAAGCTGACGGACAGGGAAGTCCAGGCCATAGAGGCGAAGTACCTGGAAGTATTTGGGTAATTATTGTTTGTTTTGAATGATATGGTGTCCCTGTTTTATATAATTCCTTACGGCAATCTATAGGAGAAATATCTGGTGAATTCAAAACTCTCAGGCCCTGAGTGCATATTCCAGAAGATTCCGGCCACCCATTCCAATTGATTCCGGCCGGGGGTTCCATTCGATTCCGGCCACCTATTTCGGAAGGTAGCGACGCATAGAAACAAATGGTAGAGGAAATCTTTTTGATTCAATATTTCAAGGAGATTTTCATGCCAAAAAAGAGGTTATCTATGCGAAAGATACGAGAGGTATTACGTCTCAAACATGGCTGCAGTTGCAGCAATCGTGAAATTAGTCGAAGTTGCGGTATAGGCAGAGCTACAGTCGGTGATTACTTGCACCGTGCCAAAGCCGCAGGGTTAGGCTGGCCGCTTCCTGACGAATTGAGTGACACCGCCCTGGAACAACAGCTTTTTCCTTCATCAGCACCTCGCACAACACAGGCACGGTTCATCCCTGACTTTCATGAAATCCATAAAGAACTGCAATCCCGTAAACATGTAACCCTGAACCTGTTGTGGCAGGAATACAAGGAGCAACACCCAGATGGCTACCAGTATAGCTGGTTCTGCCATAGCTACCGCGATTGGGCAGCTCATCTGGATGTAGTCATGCGTCATGAACACCGAGCAGGCGAGAAAATGTTCGTTGACTATACTGGCCAAACCGTTGATTTAATAAACAGTGAAAGCGGTGAAATCCACAAGGCCCAGATCTTTGTCGCGGTTATGGGTGCCAGCAATTACACCTATGCAGAAGCAACGTTAAGTCAGAAGGTTGAAGACTGGATAGGTTCCCATGTCCGTGCTTTTTCTTACATAGGCGGTGTTCCGATGGCCGTCGTTCCAGATAATTTAAAAAGCGGCGTCAACAAGACGTGTCGTTACGAACCCGACATCAATCCCACCTACAACGACCTCGCTAGACACTATCAGACCGTTATTATTCCTGCCCGGGTAAGAAAACCCAGGGATAAGGCAAAAGCAGAAGCCGGCGTTTTACTGGTAGAGCGCTGGATACTTGCAAGACTACGTAAGCATACCTTTTTCAGCCTTGCCGATTTAAACCGAGAGATCCGAAAACTGTTGCAAGTGCTGAACAGTCGCTCTTTCAAAAAGCTTCCCGGCAGCAGACAAAGTTGGTTTGAAGAAATTGACAGACCTGCCTTGAAACCCCTTCCTGCAACACCTTATGAGCTTGCGTATTGGAAGAAAGCCACTGTTCATCTTGATTATCACGTTGAGGTTGAAGGGTATTATTATTCTGTGCCCCACACCCTGGTCAAAAAGAAGCTGGATATCCGCTATACCCGGAGCACTGTGGAATGCTTTTATAGCAACAAACGGGTTGCAAGCCACCTCCGCAACATCCCCCATGGTCGTCACTCAACGATCAAGGAGCATATGCCGCTTCGGCACCAGAAATACCTTGAATGGACCCCTGACCGGTTCAAGAGATGGGCTGCTAAAATTGGCCCGGAAACTGCCATGCTGACAGAGCTCCTGCTGCTCAAAAGAACACACCCTCAACAGGCATACAGGACACTGCTGGGAATTCTCAGTCTCGGAAAATCCTATGGAAACGAGCGACTTGAGGCAGCCTGCAGTCGTGCTCTTTATATCAACTCACTCTCCTATAAAAGCGTAGAGTCGATCCTCAAAACAGGGTTGGATCAAAAGCCATTGCCGGAGAAGAACACCAAAAAGAAACCAGTTAAACATAAAAATATTCGTGGTGCTGGTTACTTCAAATCTACAAGCCATTAAAGGAGGACATTATGTTGCTTCACCCAACACTTGAAAAACTGACCACAATGCGCTTCTCAGGGATGGCAGAGGCTTTAGAGGGCCAAATGATGATGGACGGCCTTGACGATATGGGTTTTGAAGAACGCCTTGGCCTGCTGCTTGATCACGAACAGGCAGTACGCGAAACAAGGCGAATGAAGACCCGGTTACGCAAGGCCAAACTGCGGCAAAATGGCTCAATTGAAGACATTGACTTCCGGCACCCAAGAGACCTGGACAGATCGCTGGTGCTCCGGCTTGCAGAGTGCCAATGGATCAAGGACCATAACAACCTGATCATCACCGGCCCCACTGGGGTGGGGAAATCCTTCCTTGCCTGTGCCTTCGCGGAAAAAGCATGCAGGGAAGGGTTCAGCGCCCGATACATAAGGATGACAAAACTCTTTGAGGATATGAGTCTTGCCAAAGGTGATGGTCGCTACCTGAAGTTACTGACAGCTTTTGCAAAGACAGATTTACTTATTCTTGATGACTATGGACTGATCCCCTTGAACCAAGAGCAGAGGCATGATTTTCTAGAGATCCTTGAAGATCGACACAACCTCAAATCAACACTTGTAACCAGCCAACTTCCAATCGAGCACTGGCATGAACAGATCGGTGATCCAACTCTGGCTGACGCCATTTTAGATCGTCTGGTCCACAGCGCTCACAAGATAAAACTCACAGGAGACTCTATGAGAAAAAAGAAAGCAAACTTGACATAAATACAGTGAACAAAGTAAGGACAAAATAACAGCGTCGCTTCGCTCCGATCACCTGGCCGCAATCACTGGACTGGGTGGCCGGAATCACGTGGAATGCCTGGCCGGTTTCGAATGGAATGAGTGGCCGAATAGCGTGGAATACGCAGAATTTAATACGAACTCGTTCGATAAGCGTTAAACAGCAATCTCTACAGGTATTCCAACAGCCTGGTCCTGAGGTTTTGCTTGGAGTTGGTAAGGCCCATTTTTTTTCTGATATTTTTTCTATAGGACTCGATGGTTAGGGGCGAGAGATTCAAAAGGTTGGCAATTTCTTTGGTCGAGCTGCCATGTTTTATTAAATTGGCGACCTGCAACTCGACAGGGGTAAATTCAAGAGTTTTTTTCAATGTTTTAGAGGAGAAAGAAGTC
>CALZIH010000264.1 GCA_945787305.1 uncultured Desulfobulbaceae bacterium
GCATACCTATTGCTTAATTTAATATGTTCCGGTTTTTTCTTTGAGTCAGGCAGGGGTTCAATTTGAGGATGAAACGAAAAAAGGACTATATGATCCAGCGACGAAAGAGGGGGCCGACTGTAAAATATTACACATTTACTGAGTGTTAATAGCTGTATATCCGGAGAGCTCGCTGATGTAAATCAGGGAGCTTTTTGTTTTCAAAGGAGCTGGTAAGCATGGTCGTCAATGGTTGCCGTGGAAGGCGGGCCGTTGTGTTACCTGGCGGTAACGTGTATATTGCCCATTCCACACACCTGATTTCCAATATTTGCGAGGCACCGGAAAAACCGTGAACCTGACCATCAAATTTATTGTTGCCATTGGCGCAATCATAATCCTGTCCTACGGTATCCTGTTATACCGTATATCCAACCTGCAGAATCAGCTTGTCATGGGACAGGCCCGCCAACAGGCTAGGATTCTGTATAAGCAGATAATTCTTACCAGACAGTGGGTTTCAGACCATCAGGGGCTCTTTTTTGTCAAAACCGGTGCAAGATCGGATGATAGTGACAATGGTGATTCGGTAATACGGACCGATGACGGAACTGTTTTTGTCAAAAGCACTCCGGCAATGGTGACGCGAGAGCTCTCTGAGTATGCGTCAAAATCTGGGCTATGTTGGTTCAGGGTCACGAGTCTTCAACCGGTTAATCCTGCAAACAGTCCCGATGATTTTGAGCGTAAAGCTCTGGCCAGCTTTTCCCAGGGGGGAACTGAATTTGATGCAGTTGTGAACAGCCGTGCCGGTAGAGTTCACAGGTATATAGCTCCTCTTCTCGTGCAGGAGTCCTGTCTGATTTGTCATGTTGAACAGGGATATTCTGTCGGTGATATACGAGGCGGTTTAAGTATCAGTGTTCCCTTGACCTGGGCTGATCAAATTGTAGCGAATAACAACAAGGTGATTTTCCGGGACGCTTTCTTTTCCGTGTTGGCTGTCGGCCTCGCTTTGATTTTTCTGTTTAGAAAGCTCGTTGCACTTCGTTTAAATCGACTTTCCAGAGCTATGGAGAGCTATCCAGAGCAAGATTACTCGATTGTGGATGATCAAAAAAGATTCAAGGATGAAATCAGTAACCTGATTAAAAAGTTTGGTGGACTCTGCAAGCGGCTTGATAAGGCACAACTCGAACTGGAAAAGACACAGCAGCTGGCCTTTCAAAACGAAAAAATGGCTTCGCTCGGTCAGCTTACAGCCGGTATTGCCCATGAGATAAACAATCCTTTGGGAGGACTCCTGAATTGTGTCAAATCCATGAGTGATGAACCGGATAATCTTGCTCTTCATAATCGGTATCTCCCGCTGTTGGACAAGGGGCTTAGGCGGATAGAGCATATCATGCGGCAACTCCTGAACTTCGGGCGAAAGATACCGTTAGCGTATAATAAGGTTGATGTCGATGAAGTTATCCGCGACTGCTATGAGCTGTTGGCATACAAACTCAAAAAGATAGATTTGACGTTGGACTTAAACGTCAATGGAAAGTATTGTACTGATGTCGAGGCTTTACGGCAGGTTGTCGTCAATACCGGGCTCAATGCTCTACAGGCAATGCCCGATGGCGGAACATTATCCGTTTCGTCTTCTCATGCGGAAGAACATCTTGTCATCAAGGTCCGTGATTCGGGTGTCGGGATGAGTCCTGAGATAATGGACAAAATTTTTGATCCGTTTTTCACCACCAAAGATGTGGGCGAAGGGACCGGTTTGGGACTGGCCGTCACCTTTTCCCTGGTCCAGCAGATGGGCGGTACCATTGAGGTGGAAAGTAGGATTGGCCGGGGGACTGTTTTTATCATAACGCTTCCGGTCAATATGGATTGTATTCCTTTTTTGCAGCAACAGGATGCAGGAATAAATAGGGGGTCATAGCCGATGCCAAGAATATTGCTGGCAGAAGATGACGAAATAATGCGGATCACGATCCAGGATCGCCTCGAAAAGCACAAATGGGTTGTGGATTCGGTGGGTAATGGTCGTGCGGCAGCAGAAAAAATAAAAAATCATAATTACCACCTGGTGCTCTCCGATATTAGAATGCCGGGAATGGACGGCCTTGAATTGCTTGATCTTGTCCGCCAGACGTCACCCTATACCGATATTATCATGATGACCGCTTTTGGCAGCGTCGACGATGCCATTGAGAGTCTTAAAAAAGGTGCGGCAGACTATATTCTCAAACCGTTTAATATGGACGACATGGTTATCCGGGTAAGTCGTATCCTTGAAGTGCAGCTTATCAGGGTGCGATGTTCCTCTCTTGAGGAAAATTGTCGGGAAATGCACTCGACAATCATAGGGGATAGCGAAGCCTTGCAAAACGTTCATGAACTCATTGATCAGGTCGCGCCAACGAATTCAACCGTTCTGGTTACAGGTGAATCCGGGACCGGCAAGGAGTTGGCCGCAACCAGTGTTCACATAAAAAGTAAAAGGGCGGATAAGCCGTTTATCAGAATCAACTGTGCTGCGATCCCTGAAGGGTTGATTGAATCGGAGTTGTTCGGACACGAGAAGGGCGCGTTTACAGGCGCGCACACCAGAAAACCTGGCAAGTTTGAGTTAGCTGATAGCGGCACACTGCTTCTTGATGAAATCGGTGAACTGCCGCTTGCCCTGCAGGCAAAGCTACTGCGGGTATTACAGGAAGGTGAGTATGAGCGTATTGGCGGGACGTGTACAGTTCAGGTTGATGTTCGTATCATTTGTGCCACTGCAAAAGATCTTGCCAAGGAAGCAGAAGCGGGCAGATTCCGTAAGGATCTTTTTTACAGGCTCAATGTAATACCACTTGTCATGCCGCCGCTGAGAAGTCGAAAAAGAGACATTCCGGCACTGGTCAACCATTTTCTCCATGAGTTCAGTAAGCACCGTGGAATAGCCATCGAGATAGAGCCACGTGCGATGGACAACTTGATTGGCTATGGATATCCCGGCAATGTTCGTGAGCTTAAAAATATCATTGAGCGAGCCTCGGTTCTTGCCCGAGATAATGTGATTCAGTCTCAAAATCTGCCGGCTGATTTGATTGTGGATAAGGAAGAGAGCGATGCAGTGGAAACGTTCGCTCTGGGGGATGCTGTTGCGAAAACCGAAAAGGACCTGGTGATTAAAGCGTTGAACAGGGTTGGTGGCAAACGAACGAAAGCTGCGGGTTTGCTTGGTATCAGTAGAAAAAATCTATGGGAGAAAATGAAACAGTACGAGATCACCATGTAATATTTGATGGCAATCGATAAATAGTATCCATTGTGTTGGGATCACTTTGTATGTTTTTCATAAAGGAAGAAAAAATGCGGGCGACCTATATGACGTGAACCTATATATTAATATTAAAGAGTTTTTTTGAGCCGGTTGCGGACAAAATGGTCCATAACCGGCTTTTTTTATCTAACGATGCATCTGACTATAGACACAGCCGATTGGGCAATAGTTTTTCAAAGAAAAATAGCAGCTGACAAATGGGTGGTTGTGGGAGAGTACCGGAATCGGATAAAGTGTGTTTTCAGTTGATACTTCCATAAGGGAAGAGTTGCTCTCGGCTTGGTTCAAGGTGTACGCCATGCATAGGCTTCCAGCTTTTATTCAAAGGATTGCTTTCGATGCGGTTTTGTCCGTCCTATACATCTTGCCTGCTTTATGTGCTGCTGTTTTGCACTGTCGTGGGAACCGGCTATGTGGTTTTGCTCAATGGCCTGCAGGTGGACCGTCTAGCGCTGGACGGCGTTATCTTCGAGGACGCCACCCTGAAATGGCACAATGGTCTCAGCCTGGATATAACTAAAGTTCAACTCGATGAGAGGAAAAGAGGTGATACGAAAAAAATAAATGGAACAGCGATCCAAAGGGCGCTTAAAACCGTTCGCTTTGTGCGAACAATTATTCCTTCCATCACGATTCGCTCCATTCAATATAAGAAGTACAACCTGCAACTTTTTAGCCTGGAAGAGCAACCCCAGCAACCTCTTTTTCTCACCCTCAACTCAGACGATCTGCACCTGCAAGCAACTCTGATTCAGGAGCAGGACAATATTCGTATTACGCTGACCGACTTTTTTAGCAAGAAACTCGATTCTTCTGCTTCGGGAAGCTTTCTATTCGATGCAAAGACCTTTCAGGGCCGCGGTGAGCTTACAGCAAACCTGGCCGGCTGTCTGCCCGTACAACTCTCGATTTCTGCCGACCTGGAGG
>CALZIH010000265.1 GCA_945787305.1 uncultured Desulfobulbaceae bacterium
ACTGAAAAACGGCAAACCAACGCACTCTTGTTGAATATATCCCAAGACGGGGTGTCTTTGCTGACGAAGTCTGGTGAGTATACTGATGCGCAACTTGTAAAGATGGGCTTCTTTCTTGGCAAGCAGAAGGTTATAACCAAAGGAAGAATCAGAAATATCCGTCAAGATAAAAGAGGAGTTATAATAGGGGTTGAATTTGTCGGGCTACCTGATACAAGCCATGATTTCATATCCGGCATGTATGCCTCTTTAAAAACAAAGGGATAGCGACATCAAGGCAGTGAAGGTTTTTTTGAGCCCTCCACAGTGCCCTCTTTCAAGAACACACCTGCTTTTCCGGTACCAAAAAGGACATGAGATCTTATCCGTTTTTCTCAGCCGTCCTGACTTGGTAATTTCAAAATGAGCAGCATGTCTGAAACCATTAATGCCGTCACTGATGTGCAACTGCATCGCTACAAAGCAGCGACGCTCGAATTAGCAAAACAACTTCTGGAGAGCTGGGCTGTGGAACTCTCAACCCCACAGAAGCCTGTCATACCCTATTTCATTGTGCTTGGGTTTCAGGATATCAAGCAACAGAAAAAGCAGCGTTTCTTTAATCGCATTCCTACCAGTTTTGCTCTGGACGACGAGCAAGTTGACGAATTGATCGAAGCTGGGCGAAACTTACTCCTGGCCAATTCTGTATTCAAGCAATTGCTTGCTGATTTAGAGACCGAGGCGGGGTTATTTTAAAGGGTTTACCTCTCTGAACCACTATATATATCCCGTATAATCCTCTTTTGATTACCACATCAGATCATCCGGCACCTGATACTCGGCATATGGATCACCTGAATCACCGCTTGCTCCCTGTGCGACCTTACAATGCATGACGAGGGATGGGGCTCGATCTTTTATCTTCTTTGCCGCATCGGCCGATACCAAAACATAGCTACCTTCAAGCTTAACGATGGCCAGACTACCCAGGGCCAACTGGTCCTGTAACTTCTCTGTCACGTAAATCTGTTGTACCTTGTTGTCATCAATAAAATTAAACCTGATTCGACCATCGTTGTTCTCTATACGGTTCGCCAGGATAATCTGTTTTACCTGCGCAGCAATTGCTTTTTGTTTTGCAGCCTGCTCGCGCTGTCGATTGAGTTCGCGGTCTCGCGCAACCTTCTCGGCCTGGGCCTGTTGGGCTTGAAGCTTGCTTGCTGCAGGTGGCCCGGCTTTCTTGCCTTTTTTTTTCTTGACCTGACGATGCTTTTCTCTTTTGGCCTGCTGTGCTTTTTTTTCATCGATCAGCCCGGTTTTTTTCAGCTGATCGAACAATGAATTACTCATGTAGAGTTCCTGCTACTGACCGTCTCTGAAGGGTAGGGACGAATGTATTTGAGTTGAGGGGATAAATCGACGCTGTTGTGTTCAACGATTTGTTTCCGTTGCGAGTTGTGGATCAGGGAGTTAATTTTCTAATAACATATCAAGCTGTTGTTTGTTCAAAACCTTGTTTGTGTCATAAATGCATTGCAGTTGGATCATCGTCGTCTCCCTCTTTAATGTAGCGATAGCCTGAACAGCAGCATTCAGTTCGTCGGGAGTTTTCCCCATAAAAATACCATCTGTAACCTGTTTTTCAAGTGAAAGAATTTGCGGCGCACGATCTCGCACACCGGTAATGGTCTCTTTTCTGATAACAAGCAATTGGCTCTTTTGCTTCTCCGTGAGCTGCAGTGCCGGATTATCCCACTGTTGTATTAACAGTTTAGTCAGGTGTGGAAGATCGTTTGTGATTAAAAATGGAGATTGCGTATTCTGCTGGCTGGACACAGCCGGCTGTTTTTTGTCTTCTGCTATCAAGTTGGTGCTTGTTAGTAACATGGAAATGATCGTTACCGATAGCGCTGCAATACCCAGTAGAGTATTTTTTATCATGGTACAGTCCTCACAGTGTTATACTGCTATAGTAAGCGTTAGGTAATAATCCAGACCGCATGTCCGATGCCTGGAACGTTGCCTCAGAAATTAAGAGAATTCAAGCAGAAAGCGTTTCCGATTCCCACTTGAAGAAAGACAGCTCATGGCCGGCTTGAGGATTTATAGAACAATTCTCAATAGTCTGGACAGAGAATCTCTTTCTATGCACTCAATCCTCTTTCTTGGAAAAGCCTGGTAAGCTGGGAATTGCCGGGGTTTCAGTTCTGGGCTTCCCGGTCAGGTTGGCAACACTGCGGACAGTGCGATTCCCTACCCTCTTGCCTTTAGCTGCAGCGCCCTTAATCAGGTAGTCGTCAAATTCAATTTCCAAACGGTTGTAACGGGCACGACCAGAAGGGGCAAAGCTGACCCTGGCCCGGGCTTCTTTTTCTGCAACAACAAGCAGCTGAATGACAGATCGTTTATGTTCTGGAAACAGGCGGTACTCACGGCTTATAATGTACTTCGGCATTTTGAATCGTTTAACATAGCTCAGGTTTTCCATGCCAGATCGGTATATCAGGTTAAAGGTCAGCCCTTTGCGCACAACTCCCATCCACAACAAATCGGTCCCGACAAACAACTTGTCCGCTACTCCGATCACCTTATACAGCCCATTTTTGAAAATAAGCAGTATACGATCATATTCAGAGCAGGTAAACTCAAGGTCCTTGAGGCTGTTTTCCAGTTTAACTTTAAAGCCAAGAAATCCGGAGTCCCTGTGATAGGCTACATTGAGGTTGGAGAGCGCTACCTCGCGGGCACTGACCTCGCCAAACTGCAACAGTTCACTTTTACGTGGAAAGTCTTTACCAAAACGGGTCAAGAGACCTTCCAGGTAATTAACGGTGAAGAAGACCATATCCTTGAGATGTTTTTCGATGCCTCGAATCGCTTTCTCTATGGTCTGAATCTCTTTCTGCTGTCGATTGATATCGTAGCGTGATATTCGCCGGATCTTGATTTCCAGCAATCGTTCTACATCTTCTTTGCTGACCTTACGGATCAATTCGTCGCTGAAGGGTACCAGGGCCTGGCGAACTGCACTGATAACCGCTTTATAATTTATTTTCTCTTCTATCTGTTTGTACAGCCGTTCTTCGATAAAGATCTGCTCAAGTTTCCGGGCATGGAGCTTCTCCTGTAACCTGCCCAATTCTATCTCCAGTTCTTGCTGCAGGTAGGCGAGAAGTCGGTCGGTATTCCGCCGCAAAATCTCTTCCACGGTCGGCTGCACCGGCATGTTATCTTGAATGACGACCAGATTGGGGGAAACACTGACTTCGCAATCGGTAAAGGCATACAGTGCGTCAATGGTTTCATCGGCATGTACACCTCTGGGAAGCTTAACCTCCACCTCTACCTCTTCGGCAGTATAGTCATTAATAGAAGCGATCTTCACCTTGCCCGACTTGGCTGCTTTTTCAACCGAATCGATCAGGGATTGAGTGGTGGTGTTGTAGGGAAGCTCTTTGATAAGAATAGTTTTATCATCTTTTTCCTCAATCCTGGCCCTGCAGCGCAGCCTACCGTTGCCTTGCTCGTATTCGCTTATATCTACAATGCCGCCCCGGGGAAAGTCAGGGTATAGAACAAAATCCTGGCCCTTAAGATAGGCAACCTGGGCCTGCAGGAGTTCGCAGAAATTATGCGGCATGATCTTTGTGGCCATGCCGACCGCAATACCTTCAGCGCCAAGCAAAAGGAGTAGTGGAAGTTTTGCCGGCAGGGTGATCGGTTCCTGCATCCGGCCGTCATAGGAATCGACAAACCTGGTCAGGTCCTTGTTGAACATGGTTTCCCTGGCCAGGGGCGACAGCCGGCATTCAATGTAACGGGCAGCAGATGCCTGATCACCGGTAAAGATATTTCCAAAGTTTCCCTGTCGATCGATCAGGTATCCTTTGTTGGCCAAGTTGACCAGAGCGGCAAAGATGGATTGGTCACCATGGGGATGGAGCTTCATGGTCTCCCCCACCACGTTGGCCACTTTATGAAAGCGGCCATCATCCATATTGTGCAGAGTTTGCAGCAAGCGGCGCTGCACAGGTTTCAACCCGTCGTCCACATCGGGTATGGCACGCTCCCTTATTACATAGGAGGTGTAATCAAGAAAATTGGCATCAAAGAGTTGATGCAGCTTGCCCCGTTGTTGTTTTTCCGTGTGTTCGCTCATACCGGCTCAAGGCTTAAATGATCCATAATATACTGTCGACGATCGGGTGTATTCTTTCCCATGTAAAATTTCAAAACCCGGCCGACCTCACTCACATCCATCTCCGTGTCCGAATAACAGTAGTGCGTTTCTTTTTTGTTGCGAACGCGATAAATCGGGGTTTCGAGAATATAGACATGTCCGAGTTTGATAAGCGGCTCAAAGTAATGGAGAAAGAACGTCAACAACAGGTTGCGGATATGCAGACCGTCGACATCGGCATCGGTAGCCAGGATGACCTTGTCAAATCGGAGATTGGCTATGGAATCCTCGACATCGAGAGCCCGCATCAGCGAGTACATTTCATCGTTTCTATACAGGAGATCAAGCCGCTGGCCAAAAACATTCATCGGCTTACCCTTAAGAGAGAATACAGCCTGGGTCATGGGATCGCGGGAAGAAACAATGGAGCCGGCGGCAGACTGTCCCTCGGTGATAAAAACCATATTCTCCCGCCCTTCCTTGGACGGTTTGTTCCGTTTCGGATGGTACTTGCAGTCTTTAAGTTGCGGAATTTTGAGAGCTACTTTCTTGGCTTTGGCCTTGGCTTCACGGCGCACAGACTGCAACTCTTTACGGACACGTTCATTGCGTTGAACTTTATCGAGTAACAGCTCAGCCGTTTCAGGAAACTTATACAGATGCGTTGAAACAGCCTCACGAACTTCGTTGACAATCCAGGAACGAACCTCGGTGTTGCCCAACTTGTTTTTGGTCTGTGATTCAAACACCGGCTCCTGCACTTTGACGGCAAGTACACCGACAATTCCATCACGCACATCTTTACCTGTATATTTCTTACCGGAAAACTCGTTTACACCTTTGAGGATACCCTCTCTAAAAGCAGAGAGATGTGTTCCCCCCTCACTGGTATAGGTCCCGTTAACAAATGAAAAGTAGGTGTCACTGTAATCATCGGTGTGGGTAAAGGAAAACTCCAGTGCCTTGGAGGAAAGAAAAATAGGGGGATAGGTTGTTGCTGTACCGTTAATTTCCTTTTCCAGCAGGTCCAGCAGCCCTCTTTCAGAGTGATAGCAGGTGTCGTTCAGGTAGAGGTTAAGTCCGGCGTTAAGATAGGCGTAGCGCCACAACCGTTGGTCAACATATGCCGGGTCAAAGCGGTAGCCGGGAAAGAGCTCATGATCGGGTAGAAATTCGATAAGGGTGCCGTCTTGCTCCTCTGTATTCCCCTGCTCTTCATCAAGTAGTTTACCACGTTCAAATACGGCGGAGGCATATTTTCCCTCACGAAATGCCTTGACCGTAAAGGTTGACGACATGGCGTTGACCGCCTTGGTGCCAACCCCGTTGAGACCTACAGAAAACTGAAAAACTTCGGTATTGTACTTGGCACCTGTATTGATTACCGATACACAGTCTACGATTTTCCCAAGAGGTATCCCCCGACCATAATCACGGATTCGGCAAAAGCCGTTTTCTTCGATAAAAATATCGACACGTTTACCGTGGCCCATGATAAACTCATCGACGGCATTGTCGACGATCTCTTTGAGAAGGATATATATACCATCATCGGGATGCGAACCGTCACCCAAGCGACCAATATACATACCGGGTCGTTTACGGATGTGCTCAAGTGAACTCAGGGTTTTTATTTTTGATTCGTCGTACTGATGTTTGGTCATAATATTATTATTTTGGGTGCCGGAAACAGTGGTACCATGGTAATAGATGCATAATTTCGACAACAGGGAGCTGTTTAAAATGCGCCCCGCCGCTAAATTTATATATTCTACCTGTCCCTGCTTATGAAGTCAAAAGATATGATACCAACGGTTCTTGTCATTGCCGGTTCTGACCCAACCGGTGGTGCTGGAATACAGGCCGACCTGAAAACACTGACCGGCCTAGGGGTATACGGAGCAGCTGCAATCACCTGTATTACGGTACAGAACAGCCAGGGCGTCAGCAGGATAGAACCTCTGGCTCCGGAATTGGTTCAACAACAAATAGAAGCTGTGCTTGCGGACCACCTGGTTACTCATGTCAAAATTGGTATGATTGGCAGCGAAAATATAGCACGCATTCTAGGGGATACATTACAGGATTTTCCCGGAGAAATATTCTACGATCCGGTTATAACATCAACAACTGGTCATAACCTGTTGATGTCCGGAGCACTTGGAGAAATACAACATCATCTCCTCTATAGGGTTACAGTCCTGACGCCAAACATTCCGGAGCTTACAGTGCTAACAGGCCAAGAATCTAATGGGAAAAATGGATTACAGGAGTCTGCTCAACGACTGTTTGATAAATACCCGCTTCTCAACTGTGTTGTGGTCAAAGGTGGGCATGGTGCCGTTCAAGACGGCCTCTTAACGGACTACTGTTTTTTTCGCCAAGGGCATCATGAAATTCAGCATAAGAAAGTGAGCTCGAGTAATACCCACGGCACTGGCTGCACTCTGGCCTCTGCGCTCTGCGCTTATCACCTTAAAACAGGTGATTACAGAAAATCATTTATCCAAAGTGTGAGCTATATGCAGCGACTCCTGGAAGAAAGTGCGGATCTGCTGATAATACGAGGAACTACCGGACAGGGCCCTATGTTGCATGCGCGTATTTCAGAGCATGTATAGCTCTCTACTATGATACCTAACATGAAGAAGAAGAATTTCATGTAATTTTCATAAAACTCTCATTGTCACATTGTGTGATTCCTGCTAATATCACGGAAATATACGTAATTTTAAGCAACACCAGTTTGTAAGCAAAAGCGTATGTGACTGTTGTTTTCAAGTGCGGCTTTTTTACTCTTGTCGCCTTTTTCGTCGGCTATTTTTTGCCGTATTACCAGGTAGTTAAAAGGAAAATATGCCCTCTGCAACTCCAAGCAGCAAGTCAAAAAAGATTCAAATATCAAAGTCTGATACCGTTCAGTTTCTCGGCGCCCTGGAACATTTGCAGGCGACCCTGGATACACAACCGGCCAACCTTTTGATTGTAGATGATGATGAACGGTTCCGACACAGCCTTATTCAGTTGCTTGGGCTCCTCGACTACAATTGCCTCTCTGCTAGTAGCGGCAAGGAGGCATTGGCTCTTCTGGAAAAACACCATATCGATCTGCTGATTCTCGACTTACTTATGCCCGTCATGGACGGCCACAGATTGATGGAGCTTGTTCGATCTCGGAACCATGATGCCGCAATCATCGTGATCAGCGGGGTTACAACCTGGACCTCAGCTATAAAAGCAATGAGAGACGGTGCAGATAATTTTTTCAGAAAACCCTATTCACCCGACGAGGTGCTTGCCTCTATCAATAAAAGCCTGGAGAAACGAGAGCGAAGGAAAAAGATTGAACGGCAGTTGGTGCGGCAGCAGGTCTCTGATCAACTGCATCGTTTTATTGTCAATAAATCGCCCGATTTTATTTATATGCTCAATGCACAGGGGCAATTCGAATTTATAAATGATCAAGTCGAGGTTCTGCTTGGTTACAGCAGAGAGGAATTGCTCGGCAACCATTTCAACTCCTTGCTGGTTGACTCCACAATCACCGAGAAGTTAATCTTCAACAAGCATCTGCAAAAAAATAAGACCGTAACCGTAGAGGTGCAATTTAATAAAAATCTAAATCGGATTGTCGAAAATCAAGAGCCCATAACGGTCGAACTCACAGTCATGGGTGTCTATTATCGATCAGTCTCCAATGGACGAAAAGTTTTTCTCGGCACCTACGGTGTAGCCAGGGATATCAGCAAAAGGAAGAGTATCGAGGCCCAGATATGCTATCAAGCCTATCATGATCAGCTGACCGGGCTGCCCAATCGCACGCTCTTTAATGATCGCCTTGACGTTGCTATCCCTGGAAGCGGTAGCTTCTCGTATTGAGAACACCATCCGCCAGGGAGATACGCTGTCACGATTTGGCGGAGATGAGTTTGTCCTGATCATGCCGCAGTTAAAATTGAATATCGACGCGGCGGCGTTTGCCGAAAACATTGTCAAAATTCTGCAAGAACCCTTTTGCCTTGGTCAGCATGAAGTATCCATTACTGCCAGTATAGGGGTTTCCATATACCCCGATCATGGAAAAGACGCCGAAACCCTGATAAACCATGCAGACCTTGCCATGTATGAAACCAAGTCCCTGGGGAAAAACAATGTTGCCTTTTTTTCGAACAGTCTCGATAAAAAACATAAGTGTAAGATTTCACTTGAAAGTGAAATGCGAAAAGCGCTTGAACGCAACGAGTTCATGATAGAATATCAGCCGCAGGTAACTTTGGGTGACCGCTCGATCCGTGGTCTGGAGGCACTTGTGCGTTGGCAACATCCAACACGGGGCCGGCTCACTCCCAGCGACTTTATAAGCGAAGCGGAAGAAAATGAAATAATCATCCCACTGGGGAATTGGGTTATTGACCAGGTGCTGCGTGATGTACGAAACTGGAGAAAACTTGGGATCGATCCACCGGTGGTTGCGATTAACGTCTCCGCCCTGCAATTACGACAAACGGACTTTGCAGCCTTCTTTGTGAAATTGCTGAAACGCTATGATATCCCAGGCCATTGCATTGAGCTTGAGCTGACGGAAAACGTCATCATGCAGGATGTGAATGAAAAGATTCGCTGCCTGAAATCATTGGCCGATGCGGGAATAAAAATTGCGATTGACGATTTCGGTACAGGCTACAGTTCTCTTGTCAACCTGCAGCGTCTTCCGGTTGATACATTGAAAATGGATCAATCTTTTGTTGATGGCATAAGTGCCTCTCCCAGCGAAGATTCCATGGTGTCGATCATTATTGCCATGGCACGGGGGCTTGGCCTGAGCCTGATAGCGGAAGGTATAGAACAGTTGCACCAGGCGCAATACCTGGAACAAGCGGGTTGCTTCCAGGGGCAGGGATATCTGTTCAGCACACCGCTTAACTTCAGCTCAACAGTACGCTACTTGGAGCAGGGTTCTTATGGCCCTGTGCAGTAGGCCCTCAAAAAACATAGCCTTGTAGCCCAACGCTACTCCATCATATGCACCCGTTCACAGTCGGGGCAGATCCAGGTGGGACCATTACTTATACCCCATTTGTTTTCGGC
>CALZIH010000266.1 GCA_945787305.1 uncultured Desulfobulbaceae bacterium
CAGTGAATTTGTATCTCGTAGTGGGCTGTGAAAATGATAGGCTTGAACTTGAACGGTTTTCTCGTCGGTAAATATTCCCTGCAGTGATACGATTTTCTTTTCGGTTACGGGAAGACCGGTAACCGCCAGCGCCTCGCCGGAAAGCAATTGGATACTGCTATTTGCGGGATCATAGGCGGCACGATCAAATTCCACATATCGACCCGGTCGCTTGTCTGTATACCGAATGGTTGTGATATAATGGTTGTCTGCCTGCAGAGGGCCTGGGAAAAACAGCGGCGGCGAGAAAAAATAGATACCGGTAAGCAGGGCTGACAACAGTATACGATTTCGGCAGGTTACGATAAGTACCGGTTGTGCCCTGTCTTTGATGCCGAAATAGAGGAGCATCGTCAGGCCAAGCAGACTGAGAAGGGGGTAGATCATCTGTTCCGGCCAGAATAGATGAAAACTGGTGAGTTGCCAGGAAAAGGGGGCAAACAAATGCACACCGTTAGCCCATTTTATCTGCAGGGCATCAAGAAGCAGGTGCAGGAGGCAATTACCGGCGAGCAGTATAAATATCCTTCCGGAATTCTTGACTTGCAGGCATATAGCAGCGCTGAACAACAGGGAATACATCAGTGAGGCCTGGATCATCGCATACAGTTGCAGTCCTTCGGTGTTGACACCAGGAACCAGTCCATAGAGGACACGCTGAATGATCCAGGGAATGTCGGGTATAACACAGCCCACGGCAATCCACTTGAAGTCAGCGTTTCTTCGGCAGACCTTGCTGACAAGGGTCTGGACTCCGAGGTGGACGAGGGTATTGGGCATGAGGGTAAGGGGCGGAGAGGTATTATACTGGGGGCGCTTGCAAAGTTGCTTATTTCAATGTACTGCTTAGGCTATGAGTGTAGCAGATTCGAGAATCTCAGGCAAGGAACATGGTGGAGTCCGGTTGATTGTGGGGAGCGAGTGTGCTCTTGAGGGAGCGCCTTCACCATTGCGTTCAGCTGTTCGCAGCAGGTTGACCATAAATAATCCAAAGTATGACGCAGCGGTTCGCTATGGCCGTTGGGTCGGTAAGCAGTTGAAACCCAAATTGTATTTTTTCCGTGAATCTGGGGGGCAGTTGTTTTTTCCCCGCGGTTTTGCCAACCAGGCCGTATTGCTTTGCCGAAAGCATACCGGCCACTCGCCACAAATTATTGATCAGCGTCGCCTGCTTGATGCTGTTGATCTTACTTTTTCAGGGCAGCTACGACCCTATCAGCAACAGGCGATCTCGGAGGTGCTTGAACGTTCTTTTGGTGTCCTTGAGGCGGGTACCGGCTCAGGGAAAACGGTTATGGCGTTGAAGATTATTGTCGAGCGCAGGCAGCCGACCATGATCATTGTCCACTCTAAGGAGTTGCTTCATCAGTGGAAGCAGCGAATCCGGGAATTTCTTGATACTGAAGCCGGTCAGGCCGGAGGCGGCCGGCTCAAAATCCTGCCGGTCACGGTGGGCATCGTCAATACAGTTCGAAAAAAATTGCCTGAGCTGGCACCCCAGTTCGGTCACCTGGTTGTTGATGAATGCCACCGGGTACCGGCCAGTTTATTTACCGACGTGGTTTCGGCCTTTGATGCCTGGTTTATGCTGGGGCTTTCCGCTACCGCCTTTCGCCGGGAAGACGGGATGACCAAGATTATTTATACCTATATGGGTGATCGGGCTCATGCTGTTGATAGCGGCGAGCTGTTGGCAAGCGGGGCCATTGTCCGCCCGGAATTCATTCAGAAGCCGACAGCGTTCTCCTATGGTTATCGCGGCGAGTACCCTAAACTTATCAAGGCCCTGGCCAAGAATGAGGTACGAAATGACCAGATTGCAGCCGATATCGTCGAGCTGATTGCTGCGGGGCATAGCGGTACCATCCTGGTGGTTTCCGATCGGGTGGCCCATTGTAGGGTCTTACAGCAGAAGCTGGAGCTGCTTGGTTATGATGCGGCCATGCTTACCGGACGGGTGCACCCTGAAGAACGGGAACAGATCGTTGCCCGGGTCCAGGCAGGAGAAGTGCAGGTGTTGATTTCCACTTTGCAATTGATTGGCGAGGGGTTTGACTGTCCCGGTCTTGCCACCATTGTTCTGGCAACGCCGATTAAGTTCGAGGGCCGGCTGTTGCAGGTTGTGGGCAGGGTTATGCGGCCGGCAGAGGGGAAAATGGCCAGAGTTATCGATTATGCCGATGTCAATGTACCGGTGCTGCGCAGGTCCGCTCTAAGTCGCAGTGATGTCTTTAAGAGGTGGTAGTATGTTACTGATTGTCTCACCGTCAAAGACCCAGGAAATGAAAGGGCGAACCCTGGAGCAATATTCCTTACCTGCTCTTTTGAAAAAAAGCGAGCTGTTGGCCAGGCGGTTGTCTATGCTGAGCAGGAAAGAGCTGGCCGAGCTGATGAAGATAAGCCCTAAGCTTGCGGAGTCGACCTTTGAGCGTTTTCAGCAGTTCACCTTACCTTTTTCCCTCGACAACGCAAGGCAGGCGCTGCTGGTTTTTCGTGGTGATCAGTTCAGCTTGTTGGATATCAACCGGTATACAGATGAGGAGTTTGCCTTTGCCCAGGACCATCTCCGTATTCTTTCCGGACTCTATGGCGTGCTGCGACCCCTTGACCTCATCCAGCCCTATCGATTGGAAATGGCAACAAAACTTGCCACGGAAAACGAAAAGACACTGTATGGTTTTTGGAATGGGTACATTACTGATCATCTCCGGGATACGCTTGCGCTGCTCGACGAACCGGTCTTGGTCAACCTTGCTTCCGATGAGTATTACAGGGCTCTGCAACCCGATAATTTGGGATATCCGGTTGTGAAAATAACCTTTAAGGAAATAAAGGAGGGCAAGCCGCGTGTCGTTGCGATTCATGCCAAGAGAGCACGGGGGATGATGGTGGATTTTGTCATCCGCCATCGGTTGATCAGACCGGGAATGTTGAAAGATTTTACAGGTGGTGGTTATCGATATTCGGAAGATGTGTCAACAGAGCAGGAGTGGGTTTTTACTCGATTACAGCAATAAAAAAAGGTATACATTGACCAAGCAAAATCGCTGCGGTGATGGAGGGCCTGCTCTGTAACTTGTTGGCGCGACATGTATAAGGCGTAGTCATTTCTTTGTTCATAAATATTCACGATGGTCGGTGTCGTAAAAATACCTCGCCACCGACGGCGGAAAGGTTATAGTTCATCGAATTTCCATATGGTGCAAACGGCGTTTTAGACATTTTACGAGTCAATCACTATTGAGTAAGATGACAGGAAAAGCCAAATCAACTCCTACCAGTAAATCAATACCCAGGTCCTCTTTTGTAACAGAAGAGCAGATCCGTTTGCTCTATATGCATGCACCGGTATCAAACACCGGCGTCATACTAATTTCAGTTCTCGCATACATTATATTACAGCCGTTTCTGGACTCCAATCTCCTCATTTTTTGGGTGCTGATACTTCAGGTAACAGCATTATATCGCATCTATCTCTGGTATAGCCGAAAAAATAGGCCGGAGAGTAGGCCGGCAAACCGCTGGCTGAACCTATACCTGGTAGGGTGCGGGTTGGTGGGATGCGCCTGGAGCCTGATCTATCCGCTCATGTATGCGACGAATAACCCGATTGTTTTCTTCGCATTAGCGATGCTTGCCTTTGGCGTCATAAGCTCGGCCGTTCCCATTTTATCGGTATATCTGCCAGCCTTCATCCTGTACACCTTACCCCAGGGCCTGGTATTGTCTGTCACCCTTCTGCGTTTTGAAGACAAAGCCTACAATTTACTTGCTTTGGCCGTTTGCGTATACCTGGTCATGACGACTCTGTTCACCCGCTACACGAACCGCAGTATTCTGCAATCAATCCGGCTACAGGAACAAAACGCCCTGTTAATAGAGGATCTGAACAACGAGATAACCCATAGAGAAAGCCTAATTGACCAACGGACCCTGGAGCTGAAAGAAATAAATGATGACTTGATGACCGAGATCAAGGTCCGGGAAAGGGCCGAAGAGCGTCTGCAGCAGGCGATTGTCGATCTGGATGCCACCTTGGTCGCAATACCTGATCCTATGTTGGAGGTGGACGAGAACGGTGTGTGTTTGAATTTGTGGACCCCTGATCCCGATCTTCTCGTTGCACAGAAGGAACAGCTCATTGGTAATTCCGTCAATGAAATACTCCCCGTCGACGCAGCATCGGAAGT
>CALZIH010000267.1 GCA_945787305.1 uncultured Desulfobulbaceae bacterium
TCAACTGATCACTTTATTAAAAATCGCTATATTTTTTTTTGATTTTCAGGCAACCATGATAATATGGCAATATAATTATTGCTTTTACTGTAGGTAGTGATCAACCTGGGTAGCTTATGAAGAAAAAGGAAGAAAAATTTCGTGATGCGATATTCGTTATTGTTAATGAAGAGTCATGTCCGCTCTACAGCACCGGTGAGGAAATAAAGGTTGAAAGCTACGGCCTGTCGATATCAAACTACAAGCCAGGCTGTCTCTATCTCGCCAGGCAGGTCGCCACCGTTGTCGCTTCAAAGGAGAGTTTGGGAGGAATAACAAAAATTTCCACCCAAAAAACCAGGTACGATTGCGGTGGCTGTGAAGGACTGATCCATTTCGAGTACAAAAAAGATAGAGATTTTGCCACCCTGCAGATGAAACTGCTCGAAGAGGCAGAAGAAAAGCGCCGAAAAAAGCACCTCGAAAAATACTTTGGGGTTCTGCGTAAGATCAAAATATTTGCCCCTCTGGAAGATGATGCGCTGGCAGACCTTACGGTACTCCTTGAGTTCAAATCCATTCCTTTTGGCAAGGTGGTCGTCAAAAAAGGGTCTCCCGGCACCAACCTTTTTATCATATTACAGGGCCAGGTTGAGGTAAGAGCTGACGATGGCAGCAAACTGGTAGACCTAGGAGCAGGAGAAATGTTTGGCGAGATGAGCCTGCTTTCATCAGAGCCGTTCCCACACTCCATAGTTTCTCTCAACACTTCGCAACTGGCGCTACTCAGTGTTAAAAATTTCAAAGAAATATTGAAAAATCACCCGGTACTGCAGATGTTTTTATTCAAGCTGCTGGTAGACCGGGCCCAGGCAATGACCCTTAAATCTGGAAATATCGCATCAGGAATGACCGGAAAACTTTCCGAAATAGCGCCGGTGGACCTCTTTCAGCTTATCCATGCCAGCGGCAAAACAGGGACAATCGACATCAGTCTTGACACTGGCCGCTGGATGATTTTTTTCCGAGATGGTGAAATTGTACACGCCGGTTACCGAAAGCTCCGAAAAAAGGAAGCCGTTTATGCACTTCTTGGCATGACAAGTGGTCATTTCAGTTACACCAAGGGTATCCCTGATATATTGAACAACGCACCCCCCCTTGGCGGTTTTATGTCAATGATGATGGAGGGGGTGCAAAGTCTTGATGAAAGCCAGGACGCGACCACCTGAATGTTGGTGATATTTTTTTAGCATCCTAACCATCAAATTTAATAGTACCTCTCCAAAGCTCAGCGAGTTCTGCTTGGCACTATCTTCCGTCGCAGCCGTTTCGACAGTCACGATTTACCGTACCTGCAGCACAGGGACGATCTAAGTTGTAATCCCACTGCGTACAAACGAGAGCTTGATTTCGCCGACCTTGACCGGGTTTGTTGTGATATCGCCGTTGGTTATTTCCATCTCCCCGGTAATGTTAATTCTCTCTTCGATCATCATGAAGAATCCAGCGCTCATCTCGCCAATACTCAGCATCGTCTCTGAATCCACGGTGAGTATCGCTGTGGTATCGTCCTCGAGAACAAACTATATTGCTCTGGCAGATTCGATATCGCCCACCAGAGGTATCATCGCAAAATGTTGCATACTTCTGACCGGGCTAGCAAACGGCCTTATGTGTATTCAACCCTAGCGCTGCACAGGCTCCACCTGATCCAGGAATATAGTTTGGGAGAATCCTCCATCCCCCGGAACATTCGGCGGCGAGAGCGACTGAAGATGCCAATATCAGAGCAGCGGCAACAACGAGAGCGTTGCATATTAGTTTTTTCATAACATTTCTGCTTCTGTTTTTACCTGGTTGTTGAAGTCAGTGATGATTCCCCTTAGCCTCCTCTTTGTTTCAAAAGGGTTAAAGAAATTGAGAGCTTCTTTCTTTGTCATCACTTTTAACACCGGATACAGGGAGAAGATAGTGGACATCATTAGATGTAGGTTCCCTATTAATCTTATGGGTATCTTATGTCGAGCCCATGTCGGGTGCTTTGATGTGGGTATTAGGGACGTTTCGGACTTTATTTTGTTTTTATCACCACAAAAGCATCATGACCATTCTCTCTGGCGAAGTATGCCAATAATGTGGCAAAGCAAATTCGTCTGGAACTTTGGAAATATATCAGTACCAGGTTCCTTTCATTGGTTGCTTGCTGCAACCTGCGAAAAAGAGGTGGTAATACCCCCGGCCATCCCTTTCGAAAAGCCGTCCAGAATAGCTGGTAATCGAATACAACCCTCCAGATATAAACTGGTACCTATACCACGCCGTTCCACGCCCTCCTTCCCCTCTGATCCCGATTGTCCCCAATTAACAGCATGATAATTGCATAATTTTTAGTAGAAGAACGTTGATAAAACTCTAAAGCTCCATAAATAAACACTTTTTTTAACTTGATGCCAATTACGAATTACGAAATGGCAACAAGATTGCTCCATTCATCATCCGAACGACATAGAGGACACACAATGGCATCAGAAAAGGTTTCTTCATTCCTCGCAGTACTGCTTATACTGCTTATCCCGGTTACTGTGCTTTTGTTTTCCACAGCAAACTCTCATGGCGCCTCATATTATGTCAGAAGTACCTCATGTTCAAACGGTGGTTCCGGTACTAGCGGCAGCCCATATTGTACCATTAGTTACGCCCTGGGAAGAGCGGGCAGTGGGGACACAATCTATGTCTATACCGGCACCTATAACGAGGATCTATCCATAAATAGTGCTGTTACCTTACGCAACGTAAGCGGAAATGCACCGAGGATTGTGGCGAACAGCGCCAATTTCATTCGCATGGAGGGTCCCTCAAATGTAACCATTGATGGTCTTATCTTTGACGACTCAGCCGGTAACGGAAACTCCCTGATCTATCTTGAAGGGACCGCAACCGGGATTGCGATCAGGAACTGTGAGTTCATCGGCCATTCAAACAATACAGAAACCGGCATTGCACTTAGTGGAAGTGTTTCCGTTGAGATCACAGGCAATATAATCAGAGATATGCAGTACGCAGGCATTAGCTACGTAGAACGCAGCACCCCTATTTCCAACGCCACCGTAACCATTCAGGGAAACACTATTTATGGAAATCAACGTTCAGGGATATTCCTGGAAGGAACGGGCACGGGAAACACTGTCTCTATCGGCGGTGATGGTATAGCCGCCAACACGATCTACAATAACGGCAGCTGGGGTTCGCGCGGAGTTGGTATACGGCTGAAAAATTTAACCAACGTCAGCATTGACAACAACAACATCTACAGTAACGGCAAAACTGGAATATTACTGGAAAATGTCGACACCGTTGCACCGCATGTCAGCCGCAACACTATCCATGACAACTTCTCCTCCGGTATAAATATCGGAGGCGACTCAGACCTGACCATCGGCACCAACAATGAAATTTACAGCAACGGTCAATCCGGGATCGTTTTCTATGTCGGTACCAACAGTTCCATTCTCTATAGGGGCGGTGCTTCCACCGGTCCGGTAAACATAAGCGGTAACGATATCCACACCAATGGGAACGCTGGCATCACAGTCATTGACAGGGTGACGGGTACGATAACCATTGACGGTAATACTATCCATGAAAACACCTATGCGGGCATCGCACTTTTTAACAACTGCACAGCAAACATTTACGATAACGAAATATATGGACACACTTGGACTTCAGGCATATTTACAGGAGCCTGGGTCGGCGTTCCTCCGCCCATGTCAATGGCTTTCAACAAAGCTAACGGCCCGGTGCAACTGACAATCAGCCGTAATAAAATCCACGATAATCTTTCCGGGATGCGACTGGATCATGCCTCCGGAACAATCAGTAACAACCTGGTCTACAACAATACTAAAGCAGGCATCCGTTTCAGCGGCAATAATCAAGCACCCTACGCACCCTTTGGATCATCATGGGGCATTACGTCGCTGACCAACAATACCCTGGCCGACAACGGTACGGCAACCGACATATACGATGTCGATAGCTGATCGACTTTTCGATGATCAGCCGGTAGGTAATGCCTCCCAAGCACCAAGGACCATCGAGAACAACATCGCCGCCTATAATGCAGCTTCAGGCATACGCGATGCCTCCTGCACAGCTACTCGCGACTACAATCTCTATTACTCCAACAACGGTACCATAACGGGAGTGCGCCAACAGTTAGGTGGCTGTTATAGTGGCACAGCACCCAACTTTACAGGGAACCCCAATGAAATCTTTGACGATCCCCTGTTCGTTGACAGAGTTGATTACCAGCTGCTGTTTGGCTCTCCGGGGTTAAACAACGGCAGTGACGGTCTGGACATGGGGGCCTATGGAGGAGCAAATCCATTGGCCTGGTAGATATGTTTATTCCTTTGCAGACTATCGGATCGATAGCATGAATTGGCATGATATCTGCCTTACATATAATAGAAAAAATCTAAAATAGAGCATATCAACATGTAAAATGAGAACCGGTGAAGAGCTGGATTGAAAGCACAATTTACACGGTATTCAAACCAGATCTAAGCCCTAGTGAAACAACTTAACAGGCAATACCCAGGCCACTTTTCCGGAAAATTTGCGCCTGCCAAGCCAACTGCCGTAGCAAACAAACGACAAATTTGTAACCACTGAACCACGAGATCGTAACAGGAAGCTTACTTTCTGGCCAAGGAGTCCAAGAAATGGAAAAAGCGCATGGGATGCAAAACGAAATAATTTTCCTACTTTTCGTTATGTTCAGCATAATGCTTTTTAGCTTGAGCTGTTCTGCGCAAGCAGCGTCACTGTATGTTGACGTTGCCGCCTGTCCCGGTCCGGGCACTGGAACTGCGGGTGATCCGTTCTGTTCCATTCAGCATGCCATAGACCAGGCGACCAGTGGTGACGATGTCCTCGTTGTCGCAGGAACCTATGATGAAGTCCTCGTTATGAAATCCGGAGTCGATGTCTTGGCTGCCGGAGCGACGGCCCCTCAAATTTATCCCATCTCGATAACAACGTCGATAAACATGATCCTTTTCGACGGGGTTGACGACGTCACCTTCGATGGCTTTATCCTGAACGCGACCGGAGGTGCCGGCATCGCTTCAGGTAAAGGGATTTTTAAAATGGATTGTGCGACCAATTCATCCTGCCTCAATATAGCTGTAAGTAATTGCGAGCTCATTGGAGATCCATTCTTCTACTCACCTAAAGGCAGCGTTGGTTTCACCTTGGATGGTGAAATGGAGCTGACGATTGCCGACAATACCATCTACAACAACTGTTTTGCCGGCATAGGGGCCGGAGGCTTGGGAGGCCACTACCTTATCAACAGTACCCTGACTATCACCGGCAACACAATATACGATAACGGTGCGGCTGGTATCTATCTGGTGGGAAACGGAACCGGAAATCGCGTGATCATAGGGCAGAATGGAGTCAACGGAGGAAATAGCCTGACAAACAACGGGTATCGCGAATATTTCGGCACGTCAGCCGGGATCAGGCTGAACGGAGTGGACCAGGCGAGCATTGAAAATAACAATATAACAACAAGTAATGGAGCGGGAATCAATTTTATCAGCGTCTCCACGGTAGCTCCACATATCAGCAATAATGACATTCATGCGAACAACCAGGCCGGTATCAATATCGGAGGTGCTTCACAGGTAACGATAGGCAGCAACAATAATATCTACGATAACGTCCATGCCGGGATTTCGTTTTTTGCAGAGACCAACAGTAACTTCAACAGTGTTCCTGCCAGCTCACTGCCTGTATCCATTACGGGTAATGCTATCTATGGGAACGGACTGGCAGGAGTAGCGATTATTGACCATGTCACCGGAACGGTGACCGTTGACGGCAACGATATCTATCAAAATACGAAAGCGGGAATCGGCATATTCAATGCCGCTGACGTGCTTATTCAAAACAACGAAATCCACACCCATACTACTGCGGCCGGCATCTTCACCGGCGATTGGTCCGGTACCTACCCTCCTGATCCAGCAGCCCCTCCTTCATCAATGAGTTTTGATCGAACCAATGGTCCAGCAAATCTAACCATACGAATGAATAAGATATATGGAAACCGTAGCGGCATGCGGCTTGATCATGCCTCTGGAACAATCAGCAACAACCTGGTTCATGACAATACCAAAGCAGGCATCCGTTTCAGTGGCAACAACATCTCACCCTATGCACCTTTTGCCGCATCCTGGGGCATTACCTCGCTGACCAACAACACTATGGCCGACAACGGTACGGCAACCGACATATACGATGTCGATAGTAACTATCTTTATACAGAGCGTCGTGGAGGCGGAATGGCCTATGACGACATTAATGACACTGCAGGCCGGACATTTTTTGATCCGCCGGTGAAAAATATAGACCAGGGGCCAACAACCATCGAGAATAATATAGCAGCCTATAATGCAGCCGCCGGTATACGAGAATCCAGCTGTTCTTCAGCCCGGGATTACAACCTCTACTATTCAAATAACGGCACCATAACCGGCGTTCGCCCACAGACATCAGGCTGTTCCAATGGTACAGGACCCAACTTTACAGGGAACCCCAATGAAATCTTTGACGACCCTTTGTTTGTCGATAGGGTTGACTATCAACTGCTGTTTGGCTCACCGGCCATAAACAGCGGCAGTGACGGCCTGGACATGGGGGCCTACGGCGGAAGCACCCCCCTTACTTGGTAACTGCCAAAAATGAGAAAAGAGATTAAGACCAACGCTAGACCACAGAAAGGCCAAGTTATGAAACATACAACTCTTGCTTTCCTCTGCGCCCTGACATTGCTTGCCGGAAAAGCGCATGCCGAAGTACCCGCAATCCTGGTAACCGAGTACACCCCCATGGTGACCAACAGCAGTCATCTGGCAATGCACGGCATGCATCTGGTCTGGCAGGCAAAGGGTGGGCTCTACAACACAACATCGACGGGAATGGACTGGGAAATCTTTGCCTACGATCTGCAAGCAGGCACCATCAGTCAAATTACCGATGATGCAGATGACGATCTCATGCCACGAACCGACGGAAATTCTATTGTGTGGCAGAAACATGATCCGCGGGAGGGCAACCAGGTATTTCTCTACAATCTGAGCGGAAACAATCCCCAGGGTGGGACCAAAATTTCAACGGCAGAGGATGGAGACAATTTTGCTCCGGCTATTACAGACGGCATCGTTGTCTGGAACAGACAAAAGGTAGGACAAGCATATCATCCCCAGGAGATATTGTACTACAATACTAAAACACAATATGGCCCGGTGGTTATCTCCAACCCTGCGTATAATTCTAGCACTCCACGTATCGTTGCCGGCCAGATCATCTTTAAACAAGACAATCCGAACGGAACAGATACAATTCTCACCTACGATGTAAACGAGCAGAACCCGGTGGCCAAACCGGCACCGACAGATTTCCCCTGGTACGCCACCAGCAAGCAAGTTGACGGTCAACAAACAGTGCTCTCAAGATATAGCGGAACAAACCGAGAAATCTTTCTCCACACCAGAAAAAATGGATACACCCCAATAACCGCCAATGGCTTGGCAAATAAAAGCCCGGTTATCAGCCAGAACCACATCGCATGGACTGCACAGAATGATATTTATCTTGCCGAAATTGCCCGATTGATGCAGGTGCAGACCACAAGCGGTTCCGACAGTTGGGCAACTGGGTTCAGGGCCTTCTGGTCAGCTCTTTCCGGCGGAGTTGATCACTACATAATGGATGTAGCGACTGATCCTGACTTCAAAAACTTTGTTGAAGGATACAGGGGCTTGCAGGTGGGTAATGCAACGCAATATTTTGTCGGCGGGCTAAACCCGGAAACGACCTATTATTACAGGGTACAAGCTGTTATAAACGGTTCAACAACCGATTACTCGCAAAAGGTTGCAGTTAAACTTCCAAAGGCAGGGGCAATAGCGCCGGGGGTGAAAGCGCTTCCGCATATTTACAATCTGCTCTTGAAATAGGAACAAAATTATATTTTCTTGAAAATATAGAGATCACCGGCAATCCATTGATCCCGCTCTTTACGGATCTCGGCTCCTTTGGTATGCATCAACTGCCAGCCGTTTTCGGCTGCCATTTCCTGCACATAGCTTTGGTGAT
>CALZIH010000268.1 GCA_945787305.1 uncultured Desulfobulbaceae bacterium
CGTTTGCCAGTGCGTGCTCGGGCAGGGAAAGGTTGAACTGTTGCTCAAGACGGGCGAGAAGCTCTACCCGGGCAAGACTGTCAAGTCCCAGGTCTCGATCAAGGGAGCTGTCCAGGGAGAGGGACTGAGAGAGCTGCACCTCCGGGTGCACCTCCTCCATCAGTTGGCCAATGACGTGGAGAAGAGCTGTTTCGTTCCCGCTGGCTTGTACCTTTTGGGAATTGGACTCGGAATGCATAGGCCTCCTGACTGCATGGATTATCAGAGGACTGGAATGTTCACGATCTCTTCTTCAAGGACTTATACGGTAACATTGTTTTTATTTTTCTTAAAGGAGAATGACGAGTTAAGTGTATTCAGTTATCCTTTCACCTAAGCACGTATTGCAGCAGTAGAAGCATGATCTACTGGTGGCTACCCTGGTGTTATTTTATATGTTTGGCTTGCATGTCATGCAACCATAATTTTTTCTGGATTTGATAGGTGTTGACGATCAGCCCGGCCAAACAGACCAGAACCGACATGGGTACAAGGAGAGAGAAATGGTCCGTACCAAAATAAATAATGAAGGTGTTCACCAGGATAAGGATGGTTCGTCCCTCAGTTGGTCCTATTCCATGGGAATAGATTTCAAATGTATTGGTGGCGGCAAAGGACAGGAAGGCATTCACTATAAACGATCCTAGAATAACGAGGAAGGCAAATGACCAGGTTTGCAGGCCGCTGGGTGATATCATATAGCCGACAAACACGAGTGAACAGAGAAAAATATAATCGAGAAAGTGATCCATGTAAAACCCCCATTTTACGAGTCCGGTATCTCGCTGTCTCCCAACTTCACCGTCAAGGAGGTCGGTTAGATATTGAAGGACAATCATCAGAGAAACGACCCAAAGCAGGGAGAGATTGTTGCGAGCTTGAAAAGCGACTGCAACGTTGATGACAGACCACAGCAAAGTTGCCATGGTGAGGTGGTACGTTTCAATCGCCTCCGGTATTTTTGGAACGAGCCAATTCTTCAGGGTATATTCCGGTCCGCTCAACAGGGAGTTACCGACCTTTTTGTCACCGTTGAATTCGGTTTTATGATTATGGTTTGCTGACATAATATCTTCCTGTTTTTATTTGTTTTATGATTGTCTTTTCAAGATATGCAATAGCCAGTAGGCACTGCATGCTGCTGCAAGGTGCTTGAGTGAGTGACCGCTGAGGGGAATGATTTGGTAAATCACGGCATCCAAAGATTCAAACAGCTTTGCAAGTCCATACCCAGAGGCAATAATGAGGATGTCTGATCTGGTAATAGATAATGAGGACCGGATAAACATGATGACAGGGATAACCAGCATTGGCAGAAATTGGGTAACAATATAGGGGCGAAGGTCACCTGCTCCCTGCTCCTCGGTAACAATCCAGTACAGCACGCTGAACATTCCAAACAGGACAAGAGGAACCAGTATTTTTTTCCCAGCTTCATTGCTGACATATGCGCCAATGACGAGAGAGAAAAACGCCATGAAGCTGACAGCCATTGTCAGTCGATCCCAGAAGAGGCCCCAATTGTCTGGAATAATATGGTAGTACCCCGAACTGATACCGGTGCCTAATATGCCGACAAAAAAGAAGATGCAAGCCATCCGGTTTTCTCCAGGCAGGGAAAAACTTTCATTGCTTTTACAAAAGAGCAAACCGAAAATGCCCACAATAATAAAAGGAAGATTTGTAACAACATTCCAGAAATTGGGCAGACGAAGCAGTATTCGTTGGTCGGCAAATACATGGTATGCAGGATCTTGAGCAATGGGTCCGTACCAACTAAGGTAACCAATACTGATGCAGCTTATGAAGAAGATGAGTAAAGATGCTATTCTTGGCATGATCTTGAAAAAGGTTGCGTAATGTGTTTTTGGTTTTGACTCTGTATGTGAGTCCTCGTGAGGATTCCCGTTGCCAATCCTACGATGCCGCCTGCGAGGTGCATCAAGGGCACAGGGGTGAACATGCTGCTGTGGACAAATATGCTCTGTTCAGTAAGGAATTCAAAGAGTATCTTTCCCAAAAAGAGCAAACCGGCTAGGGCGGGCAGGGCCAATTCGGATAGCGCTTTCTCTGCAAGTGCTTGTCGAATCATCATCAGGCAACCGGCCACGAATAGTCCGGAACAGATCCCTGATAAACCACGATACTGTTCCATTGCAGGATCAACAAGCCAACCGACAGCAGGGATGAAAATTGTTGAGAATACAAGCGCGATGATAAAGCCTTTCCTGTTGAGACGCTCGCACAGCGAGCCCAGAGCAACAAAGCTTATCGTACACCAGAGAAAATGGTCAAAAGACCAGTGGGTCCAATGCCCTGTGATTATACGCCAGAATTGCCCTGCCGCAATAGCTGTCCTGTCATATTGAAAATAATAACCTGCATCTTGAAGAAAAAACAGGGGCAGGGCAGCCATACCTACAAGCAGGGACAGGTAAGGAATCTCCAGCCCGGGGCCAATCTTTATCTGTAAGTATTTCATGAGGTATACCAATAGGTTGAGGACTGTTACGAGACGGCTATCATCAACCGTCTCGTGTTACTCAAAAAGTATCGTGTTTGTCGGTGTCGTAGATAGCGAGTGCAACAAGACTTCGAAAAGCCTCGCCACCGACGGCGGAAAGGTTATAACTTATTGTGTTTCCATACAGTGCAAACGGTGTTTTTGACTTTTACGAGTCCATCTTGATCAACTTACTTCTTCTTTCTTCGCCGCCAGAACGCACCTCCTGCAAGGGCAACCCCTACGAGGGCACTTACAGGATCCATGGCACCGCCACCACTGAACTGGGGCATGTTGAAACTGCGGCTTGGATGTGCCTGCTCCTGCAAAGGTGTGGGCAAGATGACATCAGTTGAAGGAATACCGGGTGTTTGTATTGGTATGGGTAGTAGGGTGTTACGAGCTATACTGTTTTCATCAACGGGGCCGATGGCATCCATCGCCTGGGAGCGGAGGACTTGCAGTTCCTGGCGCAGGCGCTGCTGAGCGGCTCTGTCACGTTCAATACGGACGGCGTTGTGGCGTTCAATCTTCCAACGCCTATATTCGTCATCATTTTCCAGTACCAGAAACGAAGTGTACTCGCTTGTTATTGAAAATCCTTCACCGAGGCGAACGATCTCATCCACCAGTTCTTGGTTGCTGTTCATTTCATGCATACGTTTTAATCTTTCCATTCGGTGCCAGGCCCACATGCGTTCGATCTCGGGATTTTCTTTGTTTTGACTGGGAAAATCCATCTCCAGGGTTGTGGAGGTCTGACGGCCATTTACTTCGGCTGTTATATCTACTTTTGCGCTACCTTGACCTTTGTAGCGCCCATACAATGTAACTGGCATTCCATGGTACAGGTTGGGAAGTGTTTCCGGTTCGATATCGTATACCTCAATACCGGAGAAATTGATCTGCAGATTTGTAGCGATGGGATGCAGTAACTTTCTGCGAAAGGCCTTGGCTTGACGGTCGAAGTCGTCTCCACGGGAGAGAAAGGCTGCAAGACCGCCTGCCCGTTCTGCCATTTGCTGAAGAAGCGATCGGTTTATCTCGTTGCCGACACCGATACAGAACAACCTGGTATTCTCTGGACGCGATTGGATCATCTCCATGAGGACGCGGCGTTCATCCTGATCAGTCATGCCGTCGCTCAAGATAACCGTGTGCAAGGGACGGTCAGCAGTCCCGTACTTGTAGGCCGTCGCTATTGCAGGCTGTAATGAGGTGCCGCCTCTGGCCTCCTGGGAATTTAAAAAGGAAACGGCCTTCTCGATACTCTCCTGTTCGGCACTTTGCAACTGATTGAACAAGGTGTAGGGTCTTTTATTGAAGGTGATGACTTCAAACCTGTCATCCGCTCCGAGGTTCCTGATAAAGGCTTCAAGGGAGTGGACCGATCTGCCAAGTTTTCCTTCGTTTGCCATGCTGCCAGATATATCGAGAATAAAAACATAGTCCGCGCCTGTTTGACTCTTTTCCAGTTCTTGGCCTGCTCGCAAGGTCAGGCTAAAGAAACCGTCCTCTTCATCCCACATCCTCGCGTGGCCCTCTCCGGCCCGGTTCATGGCCGAGGCGATCCAGAGAAAGTGCTCGAAGAACTTGAGCGCCATATCCTCATAGACCGGATCATGCTGGGCCAAGTAGATGGCCAGTTGCAGCATGTCCTGGGAGACGATGGCC
>CALZIH010000269.1 GCA_945787305.1 uncultured Desulfobulbaceae bacterium
CATCTGGGTAGGCATGCCCCAAGGATAGGCCTGGAAGTAAGTTTTGTTGCTGGGTGGTTAAGGTTGTTACAGTTAGGCAATATTATCAGGAGGGAATGACGTGGTGCTTTGGGGTTGCCCTGTCCTGGACGGGACATATGTCCCTGACGAAAGGGAAATTAACTACAGGGTGCCTTGAAAAATTAGGATTTTCTTTCGAAGTCAAGGCATGCGAATAATTTTACCTCAGGCAGAATATTCCCAGGATAAAATTTTGAGCATAACGAGGTAAGCGAACTTGTGAGACTCCGGGAGATCGGGCGAAAATACAATTTTTCAAGGTAGCCTATACATTATCATTGGAGCGAACACCCTGTCGTTATTTCTCTGTCTCACCGGTATGATCTCGGCCTTGAAAATAATTAATCCAGGAAGAGCTGTGCTCCAAGGCCCAGTTCTTGGGTGAAAGGATTGGCTGGGTTCCAAGCCCATGTATAGACGTCTTTCGGTCAAGTCGGCGGTAAAAGCGGACATAAAAGCAGAGCCGGTCCGGGAAGACTTCGCATGTCTTGTTTCTGCTGCCGCCGCAGGGACCGTTGACCAATTTTTTTGGGCAACCCGATTGTGGACAAAGGTAGGTGGAATCACTGAGTGTACAGTCGCCACACATCCTGCAGTCAAACAGAAGTTCTTTGATGACCCTTTCCCCCACGGTGAACAGGGTTCGAGTAAGTTTGTAGCGATCACAGAATATGCTGAATCGACCCAAGGCCCTTGCAAAGGGGCTTTTGTAGACAAAGAACAGGTCGTGAGTCAGTTGGTGCAGAAAGCGGGAGCCTGGCCTTTTTCCCGGACGGAGCTTTTGTTGCTCTTCCGAATCCCGTTTGTACAGTGACCAGATGTTTTTAATGGGTGAGTGGGCCTCCTCTTGTACTTCCTGCCAATTGTCCTGCAACTCTCCAGCCTTATCCAGAACAAAAGCAACGTCTTCAAAGCGCAAACCGTTGCCGCCAAGATGGATACCGCAGTAGCCCAAGCCGCGAAGAACCGCAATTATTCCGGCTGCCCGTAATAACCGCTGTTCTTTGCTTTCCTTACTCATCCTTGCGGCCAACTCCGGGGATAACAACACACCGGGCACTCCCCCCTTGGCCATTATCCCGGCCACTGTCGGGCTGGGTATAAAAACATTAGCCAGGGTCGGAATGGTGATCTGTTCCTGACGGAGGAAGCGTATCAGTTCTACGTATTTATCCAGATCAAAACCCAGCTGGGTAATGATAAATTGTGCGCCGGCCCGAACCTTTTTCAACAGCTTGGCGTATTGCCAGACCTGCTCGGATTCGGTCATCTTGAATGGAGAAACCACACAGCCGCATTGCAAAGAAAAAGGTTGGGAGTCATCCTGGCCGGTGTACCTGTAGCGGCCCGCCTTAATATTTTCGACCAGCTCAATAGTCTGGATGGTGTCCAGGTCATAGACCGGTTTTGCCTGCCCGTAATAGGTTAACTTGGGGAAATCGCCGCCAAGGACCAGCAGGTGGCGGAACTGCTCGCGCTGATAGAGGAAAAACAGGCTCTCAACCTGGTTGCGGTTTTTGTCTTTGAGGGAAAAGTGAATCAAGGGTTCCAGGCCGATATTGTAAATCTCCGTGCCAATGGCCACCGGGGCAAGGGCCGGGTGGCCGCCGGCGTTATCGGTGACGGACAGTGCTGAAATCCGACCGTCTTCCTTTGCATTGCGGGCAAACTCCAACAGACGGTCGATTTTTTTGCCTCCGGCTCCCTGGCCGGGTACCAGCTCATAGGTAATGGTGAAGGAATTTGGGTCGGTCAGCGAGTCTTCAAAAGGACTTGGTCGAGTCATGGTGTGTTACACTGTTTTTGGTCTTGCCTGCGCATTGCTGGTTATGGGGTTGATCCCGGTTCTGCGACTGTAAACAGGATAAGGGCTACGGTAATTTTTTCAATATTTTTCTTGAGATGAATTGAATCTGTCTTGAAAGAGAATAGTTGTACCGACCGAACACGGTAATGACAGATTGAAGTTATGTTGTTACATATACCAGTTGACTGGAAATGTTGGCGGTTACTGTCGCTACTCGTAATATACACCTTCGAGGAAAAACATGGGCGATCAACCCGAATCACTGATTATTCGGCCACCATCGGAATGGCGTAGCCTGTTGGTGCGGATAACCCGCGGCTGTAATTGGAACCGGTGCAGGTTCTGCGGTATTTATCCGGCCATGGGACAAGCGGATTTCTCCTGCAGATCGCTGACCGAGATCAGGCAGGACATCGATTTGCTGATCCAGCAGCATCCTGGAATAGAAACCGCATTTTTTGGTGATGCCGATCCGTTGGCTGCGGGCGTGGAGGTCTTTGTTGGCGCTGCTCGCTATCTTCGCAAGGTTTCAGACATCAGGCGATTGACCTGTTACGCCCGGGCCTCGACCCTGCACAAGATGGGCCTTGAAAATATCAAACGGTTGGCAGATGCCGGTCTGAACAGGGTCCATCTGGGCCTTGAGTCCGGTGACCCCGAGACCCTCCAGTTTCATCGCAAAGGACAATCACCGAAAATGGTTGTTGCCGTTGCTCACTGGTTGCAACAGGCCGGAATTGAAATATCCTACTATGTCCTGCTCGGTCTTGGTGGTCGGGACCGGTTTCGTCAACATGTCACAGCTACAGCGAAGATAATTAACCAGACCGAGCCCGAGTTTGTCCGCCTACGCAGATTATGGCTGTACGGAAAAGATACGGATGCCCAGTGCCCACTCTGGGAACAGGTACGGGATGGCTCGTTTATCGAGCAGACTCCGGAGGGAACCGTGCTTGAACTGCAACTGCTGATGCATCTGCTGGAACCATTGAATACGTTTTTTGCCTGTGACCATGCCAATAATTACTTGAATGTCAGCGGGTTGCTCAAGGACGATAGAAAAGACATGCTCCGGGAAATAGAAGACTTTCTTGCCCGGCCCGAAGAGCAACGTCAGGCACACTACAAGATGATCGGATCAAGAATATAACATGAACCAGTGAGCGTTCGGCAGTGGTTCAGGTAAGCGACAGACTCCGGATGCACGAAAGAAACCATACGATTATCCTGTGGTGATATTGTATGGTTGATGACAGATAAGAAGAATTCAAAGCAGATGAACCGCTGCCGGGGGGGCCGAATGGCGATCAGTAAGTTGTTAAATGACTTACTTTTTTTATATCATAATATCAAGCAGGTGAAAGAAAAAGACAGTATTCTTTCGGCACGGATTCAGGTAGAAGCAATGGCTGAATGAAACCTATCTTCATAACCCCTCAATAATACATCATATTATTATAGAAAACATAAATAACAATAACTACCTACGATCACTGCTCCTGCTTTTTCCGGTTCGGGATCACTGCACTACCTATACAATACTGAAGAGTACGTTCAGTACACATTCTATATTTTTTAAATCGACAGGGAAAGAATCCTTGACCTGGTTGCGCTCATTATTGAAAAACATGCGCTGGCCAGGGTCAAAAGGTTTGCGGATCTTCCGGGGGCAGTCTCTCTTCATCAAAAGGGAGCACGCCAAGCCGTGTCAGAACCGCCTCTATCTGCTGCATGAGTTGTTCCTTATCCACGGAAATATCCTTTGTATACAGGGCATAGTCAAGGAGTAAGCCTATGTGCTCAAAATTAAGAGATGCATCCCAGGCGCCAAATCGCAGAAGCAGTTTTTGTAGCTGCTGATCATCCTCCAAAATACAGTCTCCCAGCTCATGGAGTTCCCGATGCACGGATTCATCGGTTATCGCATACCATCGCATTGAGGAGAGCAGGGCATCATACAGAGTCGAGATAGCCTCGGGTAATTTGTCCTCCTGTAACCGTCTTCTTCCGCAACGCAAATGAAGCCTGGCCCGAAGCAACAACGCCTCTGGGGTGGTCATCTTGCCTTCGTCCATGAGTCCGAAATGGGGCATGGTGTTTTCCCTCCTTTCCCGATCTGTTTCCTTGCGTCCCTGTGCAGTGGATAAGGGAAATTCCTCAGGTGCTTGCACCTAATGACTGCGATAAGCGGATCACTGATTTTCCAACCATAACCTGATAAATGACCCTGTAGTAAATTATTGCAAAAAGTGAAGCGATGCCGACAGCGCTCTAGATTTTCCGCTCTGGGCTTAAAAAGCAACCAGTTTCC
>CALZIH010000270.1 GCA_945787305.1 uncultured Desulfobulbaceae bacterium
CTGACAGGCCTTTTTCCAGCAGCAGGTTCTTACGGGATGCACACATTCTGCTCAACCCCCAGAGGAGGCCCCGTTGCAGAACCTCAAGCTCCAGATAGTTTCCGTCTTGCTCAAGTTCAGGTCCATCCGGCCGGGTATAGGAGATCAACATATGGGCATACTCTTGGCTCAACCCTTCATGATTATGCATGATCTCACCCATCGATTCCGGCGCCCCCCAACCTATCCCACCTGATTCATCATTTAAGCTCCACAGCAGTCGCCGCATCATGATCCGAGCCTCTTCCATGTCCTCATCGGCCAGGCGAGCTACCATAAGCCCCATGGCACTTATGCCGTGCCATCGCAATCGTTCATCAAGCTGGCAGACGGCCGAAAACAGGGCGTTAACAGTTTCCTTGCTTGGCAGGTTACCGATATCAGCCAGAACCTGATCAAGATCAGGTTGTAATAAGATGTTAAATACCTGTTTTTTTAGACGGCGGGTTCCCATTGCGTCTTCAATGATTCAGGTTCGGAGAAGAGGGGTAACCACCGTACATTGAGGCTACCCCTTAGTGACGGTGCGTGGCTATGCAGATGCCTGCGGCAGAGTAAAAACCCGCTTGCCCATTTCTGCATCCAATAAAAACAACCCGGAAGAGTTATCCTGGATCAGCTTCAGCTTATCAACAATCTCACCGACACTGGCTTCTTCTTCCACCTGTTCCGTGACAAACCATTGCAGAAAGATATTACTGGCATGGTCTTTCTCGCCGATGGCAAGTTCAACCAGATCGTTGATAAGGCTTGTGACCAGCTGCTCATGCTTCAAAATATGCTCAAAGGCCGCCAACGGGCTTTTCCAACTGGTTTCAGGTTTATTGATCGAATCCAGGCTCACCCTGCCGCCGCGTTCGTTAACAAAATCGTAGAATTTCATAGAGTGCATGAGCTCTTCCTGCACCTGTCCACGCATCCATGAGGCAAAACCGCCCAAACTGATGGACTGAAAATACGATTCCATGGATAGATAGAGGTAAGCCGAATACATTTCTGCGTTGATCTGTTCATTTAAGGCCTTCTGCATTTTCTTCTTCAACATATTCTACTCCTTTATGTAAATTTTGGACAACCTAGACATGGAACGTATTATAATCATAGTCTCTATTTTTTCCATACTGACCTGGAAAAATGTTGTTTTTTCCCCATAAACCTGCTTACCTTTCCGTTCCTCTTCAACAGAATGACACATACACCTTTCACTCTACGGGTATGCTCAATGCAAAAAACCATTCTCATCACCGGAGCGACTGCTGGCTTTGGACTGGCCTGTGCAAATCGTTTTGCTGGAGAAGGGCAGCGCCTCATCCTTACCGGAAGACGAACTGAACGGCTGCAGAAATTCTGCAACAAACACACAACAGTCCCCATTCATGCCGTCACCCTCGATGTCCGTGTCCGCAAACAGGTAGAAGCGTTTATTAACGAATTACCTGATGATTTTTCGAATATCGATGTCCTGGTAAACAATGCCGGACTTGCCCTGGGGATGCGCGGTGCCCAGCAGGCAGACCTGAACGACTGGGAAACAATGGTCGACACCAATATCAAAGGGTTGATGTACCTCACCCGTTTCGTCCTGCCCGGGATGGTCACCCGTAACCGTGGCCACATCATCAACCTTGGCTCGGTTGCCGGCACTTACCCTTACCCCGGCGGCAACGTCTATGGTGCGAGCAAGGCCTTTGTCAAGCAGTTCTCTAAAAACTTACTGACGGATCTGGTCAAAACCAAAATCAGGGTAACGAACATTGAACCGGGGATAGCCGAAAGTGAGTTTTCGGTTATCCGTTTCCATGGAGACAAGGAAAAGGCTGACCAGGTATACAAGGGAACAACCCCTCTCACACCCGATGACATTGCATAAATTGTCCAGTGGGTAACAAGTGTGCCGGCGCACGTCAACATCAACACCGTCGAAGTCATGCCGGTCTGTCAAAGTTGCGCGCCTTTTGCCATACACAGGGAAGAGGGATAACAGTGCAGCCTCTCAACACTTTGTCTACTTAAACAAAAACAGAAAATTATGCGACGAGCCGTTATCACAGGAATGGGTTTAATTTCCCCGCTGGGCAACACACTCGCGGAGACACTCTCATCGCTCCAGGAAGGACGATCAGGTATTCATTACCAGCCGGCTTACAAGGAACTTGGCTTGCGCTCCCAGATCGGCGCCTTTACAAACCTTGTCCCTAAAGAACATATTGACAAAAAAATATTACGCTTCATGGGAAATGCTGCCGCTTATGCCTATCTCGCCATGTCCGAGGCCATAGAGGATGCAGGCCTGAACAAGGAGCAAGTATCAAATCCCCGCACAGGTCTGATCATCGGCTCCGGCGGTACTTCTGCTGAAAACGTTGTGTTAACGGCAGATGTTATGCGCGATAAAGGGTTAAAACGGCTCAGCCCCTTCATGGTTCCGCGCACCATGTCCAGCACCGTTTCAGCCTGCCTGACCGCTCCTTTTCAAATAAAAGGGACCTGCTACTCAATCTCATCGGCCTGTGCCACCGGGGCCCACTGTATTGGTGCGGCAATGGAACAAATTCAACTGGGCAAACAGGATATCATCTTTGCCGGTGGTTCCGACGAGGAGCATTGGACGCAAACTTCGATGTTTGATGCCATGGGCGCACTGTCAACCAAATTCAACGATACCCCGGAGGCCGCCTCCAGGCCCTATGATAGAGACAGGGATGGCTTTGTCGTGGCCAATGGGGCAGGCTTGGTGGTGGTGGAAGAGTTTGAGCATGCCCGGAAAAGAGGAGCAAAAATCTACGGTGAGCTGATCGGCTACGGAGCCACTGCAGACGGACACGAAATGGTGGCTCCATCAGGCGAGGGAGCTAAACGCTGTATTGCTTTAGCCCTGGAGACGGCAACCGGTCCCATTGATTACATCAACGCCCACGGCACATCAACCCCCATCGGTGACCTGGTCGAGTTGCGGGCTATTCAATCGATTTTCGGCGGTAACATCCCCCCCATTAGCTCCACCAAATCGCTTTCCGGTCATTCCCTCGGGGCTGCCGGTGTCCATGAAGCTATCTATTCTCTCCTTATGCTGAAGCATGATTTCATTGCAGGTACAGCCAACATTGAAAACCTGGACCCTGAAGCTGCACATATGAATATTGTCCGCCATACCCGACAGGAAAATTTACAGTCGGTAATGTCCAACAGTTACGGCTTTGGCGGAACAAATGCCTGCCTCATTTTCAACAAAATATAGCGCTGATGAAAAAGAACATCTCTGCCTTCATGGCCGAAGCCATTCGACTCTCGGAATACGGTATGTTGAAAGGGGACGGCGGTCCGTTTGGAGCGGTTGTCGTCAAAGGTGAGACAATCATTGGCAAAGGGTGGAACAGGGTCCTGTCGACAAACGACCCCACTGCGCATGCCGAAGTCACAGCGATCCGTGATGCCTGCTCAGCTGTCGGCAATTACTGGCTGGAAGGGTGCCGCCTGTATGTTAACTGTGAGCCCTGCCCCATGTGCCTTGCAGCGATCTACTGGGCGCGAATCGAACACATCATCTTCGCTGCTTCGCGCCAGGATGCAGAACGAATCGGCTTCATTGATGCGAAGCTCTACCAAGAAATCTGCACACCTAATGAAAAACAAACAATGAAAATAGAACGTGAGAACCACGAAGCGGCAATGAAAATTATGTTACAATGGCCCGCGCTGGCAACACAACAAAACTACTAACCCTCTTGCTCCTGCTCGTCAATCCGCCGCATTCCTTCCATGATCAATCCCATAAAACCACCGAGGACATCGAGCTTCATGGCTTCTTCCGATATTCCGGAGGTGTAGGTAAAACGCCCTGACCGCTTTCCTAGGAGGGCAAACAAAGCATCTTTACCGGCAAGCGCATTATATCTTGCCTGGATTAACTCCCCTTCGTTAAAGAGTACTTGGGCCTTACCATCCTCCAGGTCCATCTCTATCCGCCCTGTTTTCTGGCTGGAATTGATCAACTGAAAGAGATCCACGGTATTGATTTCGGCAAGCTCACCGGTCATGCCGGAGCTGATGGTTCCTGCGCGAAGGGTATTGGCTTGAGCGCGATCCACAAGCATCCTGTAAAAGAATACCTGCAGCACAGGAAACTTGTTGAGC
>CALZIH010000271.1 GCA_945787305.1 uncultured Desulfobulbaceae bacterium
GGCACCTCGCCTTCACCGAGGGTCAGGCAGTCGGCGAAGGCACGGTGCCATGGGGCCGTAGGTCTTCATGCGGATATCGCCGCCGAAAAGACAGAGGTCCACTTCAAGATCTTCAATCTGCCGGATGAGTTCATCGGTGAGACCGGGAAGGCCGTCAAGGTGAAGATCGGTGAGCAGCAGGATGCGCAATCCGTCAAAGGATTGCGGCAGGTCGGGGAAAGATAATGCGTGTTCTTCTAAGCGGATATCCAGTCCATTTTGTAAACCCTGTTCCTGGAGCCCTGTTAGTTTGAATATCCAGGTGTACAGGATATCATAGGCAAGGAAACTGCTGATGTTGAGCAGGGTTTGCCAACGAGCAAGCGGATCATGGCAGGCTCGCCATTCACGCAGACGAACCGTCGAACGGATCAGGCGGGGATAATTTTCTATGGGCGGTCGGAACATGATAAAGTTCCAGAATAAGGAGCCCAGGTAGGCAACAGGTATAAAACAGAGGAGTACGAGCAGGACCTGCAACCAACTCAACTGGAGAATTCCTTTGAGAAAGAGGGTCGGGAGCAAGGATTCAAAGAGTTGGTCCAGCACCATGCACTCCCAACCGCAGGGAAGGTTTGGCCGGCGCTTGATAAAGCTGGTCAGTAGGTCGCCTAACATTGCCAACAGGGCGGTAACAGCGGCAATGTGGAAAGGCACCCCGAGCAGTGGAGCGACAACTGTGCCGCCAAGCAGACTGAACAGAACGCCGCGGATCGTCTTGTGTCCTCCCAGGATGGGGTGATGATCAAACCACAGCCTGCCTCCGTCTATGGGGGTATTGAAGCGATGACCCCAGATGAGATTGGCAAGAGGTGGAAGAAAATTGACCCAGAGGAGAAATAGCGTAACCTTGAGTATGAGCACTTTTTGTTTCCTATTGACCGACTTTGGAGTTCTTGGAAAGTGCCTTCAATGTTAATTCCATGTCCTTCTTTTAAGTTATGCCGTTACAGAAAAAATCAGCCAACCTGATAAAACGAAGGTCGACGTGAAATAGGGGGAAATATAATCCCCTCATTTTTACCTTCCATGAAACTGGCTACTGTTCTATAGTGTGGCAATAATATAAGCCTCTCTGATGAAAATGAACAGACAATGTTTACTTATACAGGAGGATACAAAATGGATAAGGGGCAATTCGGACGACGAGACAGGTTAGTACAGGAAAAACGGCATGATACCTACAGGGAAGGTAAAAAATGGCCGGAACCGACAACATGTACAGAGTGTAATGCCGTCTACATCGAAGGTCGCTGGACTTGGTATGATCCACCTGCTAGGGCGAATCAGGTGACCTGCCCCGCCTGCCAACGTATTGCCGACAATTATCCAGCCGGATATCTCGAAATCAGGGGACTTTTTTTCAAGACCCATCAAGATGAGATGCTTAATCTCATCTATAATGAAGAAAAGCAGGAAAAAGGTGAGCGTCCCCTGGAAAGGATCATGGACATTACCGATGAGGATACGTATACCCTGATAACCACCACAGGTATCCACACTGCTCGTCGAATCGGCGAGGCGATCTCCCGTGCTTATCAGGGCGATCTTTCTTTCGCCTATGGCGATGGGGAGAAGACTATTCGTGTTGCATGGGCTAGATAGAAATAGTTTCTATCTGGCGGAATCCATTCTGGTACGTTAGCTGAAGCCACGGAGGTAACCCACCCCTGTGAAACCTGCGGCGGTTACGGCCAGGTAGAGAAGGAAGAGACCATCAAGGTGACCATCCCGACAGTAATCGAGGATGGCATGGTCTTGCGGGTAGCCAGACGGTTTGCCCGGAGAAGGACGCGACATTCCCCCAGGAGACCTGCATGTGCTCGTATATTCTCATGCTGATTCCCGGTTTCAGCGTCGTGGTCCAGATTTGTGGAGGGCAGAGACGATTGATGTTGTCGACGCAGTTCTTGGGACCACCAGAACCTTTCCAAGTCTTGATGGAAAGCTGAAAGTGAAAATTCCACCCGGCAGCCAACCCGATGAGATCCTTCGGCTTAAAGGCAAAGGGTTGCCCCGTTTTTGTGGCAGAGGCCGTGGTGACCTCAATGTTCGCATTCACCTGCATGTGCCTCAAGTACTCTCAAAAAAAGAGCGTCAGCTCTATGAACAACCCAGAAAATTAACTATTGTCGACCAGTAAGGGGAAGAGCACTGGTCAATGTCCTTTTTTAATACGCCATATGCCATGGGTGTCGGCCGATTGCCCGGTAGAAAATTTAAGGTGGAAACGATTCCATGTCCTCAAGTTCATTTTCGCACAAACAACAACGGGATGATGATGCGTTGACCCGGTCGGAACACGGAGATGAAAGAGCTACCCGTTCCTATTGGACGAACAGAATGTTGTCAAATACAAGGTCCATGCGACAGCGGGATCTTGCCCTCCATCTAGGGGACAAACAGGATAAACGTAACGATGAAGTCATACCGACCATCGCGGATCTTGCAATCATCAAGCAGCTCGATAACGGTAAAAAGGGTCATCGCTTATATTACCAGGCAACGGATCATTTTCTCCGTTCCAGGGTGGAGCCCTTTCAGGCCATACTCACCACCTGGATGGACGGTGCCAAGGCCCAGGTAGGTAATCAAGACATACCCTTCAACCAGGTTGTTACCTGGTGTCAGCATACGCACGACGCAGATGCGCGCAGTGATTTAACTCGTGAGGTGCGTTCTCTGTGTCGTTTTCTCGCCCCATTCAGCCATGCCACCTGGAAGGCGTTACTTGAAGTACTGACGGAAGAGCTCCAATAAACTGATTATATATCCTATTGTGAGGAAAAAAGAGATGTTTCCTTGCATGCTGCTGCTGCAGAGGCGTCAGCCTTTCTCAAGGAGACCTCAGCCGCATACAGGAGACTGCTGCAACCGCTTCTGCTCAATGTCACCGGTCTTTCTCTGGAGCAGGCTTCCCGTTTTGATGCAATTTACCTACTCGGTCTGCGCTATCTCGATCGCTTTTTTCCAGATCAGCTTCATGTCAGCGATATACTCGGCTATTTTCAAGAGACCGGTTACCTGCTTGTTTCTGAATCGGAGCAGCTTGTTATCCATGAGAATGACGATCCCGGAGTCCAGCCATATTGTATTCCTGTTAATATTCCAGGTGAGATTCATATTATCATGGGGCCTTTGAAAGGATGGTTGGACCTGGAAACCCTCTGTCACGAGCTTGGTCATGCGTTGAGCTTTCTGTATGCAGACGCTGGTTTGCCTCCTGAACAGATCGATTTTTTTCAGTCCGGCGGCTTGTCAGAGAGTTTTGCTTTTTTATTCCAGAAAATATGTATGTCAAAGGAGTTCATCCATGAGGTGCTCTCCGTTGATTCCGATCTTGCACAAATGATTTCTGAAATCCATGAGGTCAAATGGCTGACCCTGTCGAGAAGGTATGCGGCAAAGCTTGCGATCGAGGGGGAAAATTTTCGGCAAGGGCACCTACAGCGCGGAGAACAGCACTACGCCGATACCATGCAACAGGAAACAGGTTTTTACTATGACCCGGAAACCTATCTTTTCGATCTGATGCCTGACTTTTATACTCTCGACTATTATCAGGCCTTTCTGGGATCAGCGGCCATAGAGCAATACCTGAAAGGTGTCTACGGCGGGAGATGGTACCTGGAGGCTGAGGCAAGTGGTATGCTTAAGCAGTGGTGGCGTGAAGGGAATAGTCAGGATCTTTCTGATTTTATGAAGAAAAAAACTGGTTCTCCTCTCCACTCGGGTCCATTTTTACGAAATGTCGTGGCACGGGAGCAGGCCGCAGTCCATAACTTTTCTTTTTAAACAGTGCCGGGATAACGAATGTTCAATTCGAGATCCCCTCAATTCTATAGGGGCGCCAAGCAAGGTGCTGGTCGTTATGGCCTGACGGATCCTCATGGTCTTTCAAGGTGCGCTTAAGTGAATTTAAAAGAGTTTGGCCTCTGTTTATTTTTTTTGAGAGATCTCTCTTTCTTGTTGTTCTACCCTATTTAAATGTAGCAACTAATTTCAAGCCTGACAGATTCAGGAATAGTCTTTAGTTCCGTTTGCCTACCAATTATTGAGCTTGGTGCTGGCCTCCTCTAAAAAATCCCCATTTCGCAAAATAGGTAATTCTACCTATAT
>CALZIH010000272.1 GCA_945787305.1 uncultured Desulfobulbaceae bacterium
AGGATCGCGCTTTTCCTGCAATTCTATCAGGTTGGCGACCAACCGCTCTTGGGCATCTTCCTGTGATGTATAGTCCATGGTAATGGCCGTTAGGCTGTCTTCCCTTACACCCTTGATTTCAGGATTAATTTTCTTGCTGAGCAGTCCAAAATCAACGACCTCTTCAGGCATATCATAGATATGGGTAGGTCTATTGTGACAGTCAGCACAGTCCATGACTCGCCATTCCGGTTCAAACCCTTCTTCAACCTCGACATCCGACTTTATAAACTCGTCTTCAGACCCGTCGGGACGCTTGACCTGCACCCGGGCAATTTCAGTCCTCTTCTCATTGGCCGGCAGGTATTTCACTTCAACATCATGACTGACATGCCAGTGAATCCCCTCAAATTCATCAGTGGTCGGGTTATGCCCGCCGATATGTAAGGCAACTTCGGTACTGTCAGGTGTTTCTTGATTATCATTGCTGAAGCTGACAAACTCTTTAATTCTTTTACCGTGAAATTTTTCCGGCCAATGACACTCTTCGCAGGTGTCCCGGGCAGGACGGAGCTCTTCGACAGGCGCAGGGATAGGCCGGCTATAACTGTTGGTTACAACGGCATAGACCTGACGGAGCCCGGAAAGTTTGGCCCGCACAAACCATTCGGCACCAGGACCGATGTGACACTCAACACAGGCAACCTTAGAGTGTGGTGATCGCTCGTAAGCGGTATGTTCAGGGGCCATGACATTGTGACAGACCATGCCGCAAAAATAGGGGGAATCGGTAAAATGATAACCCTCATAGCCCACAACTCCGAGAATCGCCATGTTGATAACCGTCAGGACAACAAAACCAATGAGAAATAAACGGTGCCTGGGATTACTGAGGTTGAGTTGCAAATGATCCTTTTCAACACCGGTTCGGCGCCATTCCCTGCGCCGCAGATAGGCGGCAACCGGGATAAGCAGCAGCCCAAGAATCATACACCCGGGCAGGATCATATAGATAAAAATCCCGATATAGGGATTATCAAACAATCCCATTACTTCTGCAGCCGTTCCGATGAGCATCAGGGTGATGCTCACGGTGGTCATAACGACGGATAGAACCCCTAAGGGGGTTCGCCATATACCTCGTATGATGTGACCCCAAGCGCCTCTTTCACGCTTGGGATCTTGCTGACTTTCGTTACCGTTATTTTCGGTTGCCATTCCTCTCTCCTTTTTAATCGATTACTTCTTGTAAAGATTTTATAATTTCGGGCTGTTCTTCATTCTCTGCCAAGATGACGTGGCACAGATTACAGTCACTGCTGATAATTCTGCCGGACTGGGTTTCCTGCAGTTTACCGTGACACCTGAAACATCCCGATCCATCCGTATGTCCAAGGAAGTTCTTGTATACTCCCCATTCAACATCCATTTTCGGAAACACATTTTCCTCGTATGCCTGCACTGTTCCTTGTACAGCTCGTTCGAACAAACTCGGATTATTCAGTATCAGTTCAGGGTAGTTGGTACTGTACCAATTCTGTAGATCCCTGGAAATTTCCACCCGTGCGACCTCTCTGGAATCGTACTTCTTCTTAATGGCCGCCAGCGCCTGGCGCTTGATAAAAGGCAAGTAAGGTGGGATGATGTTGGCTGAGAGTTTTTGATCCAGGGCCTCTTCTGCAGAAAGAAAAATATGCGTTGGCCGGTTGTGACAATCAATACAGTCCATTTTTCGGAGTTCACCCGATTCTGCTCCCCCCGCATTCGGGTTTACTTTTTCTTCGTCATCCGCTGCCATGGTGTAGATTATATCTTTTTTCCCTTTTTCAACCTGACGGACTTCGGTAATGATCTCTCGCTCATGATCCGCAGCCCGATACAAAACCTGTTGATTCTCGGAAACATGCCAGTGTATTCCGTGTGCCATGTTTCCCTGAATATCGCCAGACCCCACTTTCATAAGAATAGCGGTACCAACTTTGGTGTTTTTCTCATCCGGCAGGAACCGATTTTTGGTGTACAACCGTGACCCGTGAAATTTATCGGGCAGATGGCACTGTTCACATGTCTTGCGGCCGGGCCGAAGGTGCTCTATTGGTGAAAGGATAGGCTTGGGATAGGAATTGGTTGCCACGGCAAACAGTTGTTTAACACCAGTGAACCGCGACCGTTCCGCCCAGTCTGCATCTTTTCCCAAGTGACAATCAACGCAGGGCACAGTGGAGTGAGGGGAATTTTTAAAGGCAGTATACTGCGGCTGCATAACATCATGACAGAATTGGCCACAGAAACTCGGAGAACTTGTATATTGAAAACTTGAATAGGAAGCAATCCCGACTACAAAGACCAGAAATAAAGTTATGGCCACCGTAAAGTTCAAAAACTTACGAACCCTGGCATAACGTCCAGGCCTGGTAAACTGCTCTTTGAGATATTCTACGGTAAAGGTTCCCAACTCCTCCCTGCCCCGTGAAAAAAAGCTGCCAACGAAAAGCAGAACAATACCCAGGGTGAGCAATGGGGTCATCACCACATAGAGCAGGAAGCCGAAGTAGGGATTGTCGATCAGGCCAAGTGAATCAAAAAAGATGGATATGGCAAGAACCGGCAGCAAAATACTGACCAGACTGGCACCTATAACCGAAATCTTACTTCCGGAAATGAGGTTGCCGATCTTTTTATATGAATTTAGTGAAAACATGTAGTTCTTTCCTTGCTGCTCACTATGAATACTTTTGTCTCAGTCTCTGGCGTGAATCTATGACTATCACGATTCCTAGCAGATACATTACAGGTCTTCGTTATGGAGAAAACAGAGCTCTGCAGGGCTTTGTTCATCCTCTTGCCCCTGCTGTTTATTGCGCTGACTGAAACGGTAGACAATATCCATTTCTTCGTTATCCAGGGTTTCATTATTAATTAGAGCGGTCGCAAGAACAGAAAGAAATTTTTTCTCTTGTTCCAGGATTTGACAGGCGGTGTCATATGACTCTTCCACAAATTTCTTCACCTCACGGTCAATAGTCCGAGCCGTCTCGTCACTAAAGGAATCAAATTGCATCTGTTCACCAAGAAATCCACCACTGCTTCTGGTATAGGACATATGGCCTAAAACGTTATTCATTCCCCAGCGGCAGACCATCTGAGTGGCAATTTTTACTGCCTGTTCGAAGTCGTCCTCAGCAAAAGTTGTCTGCTGGCTAAGCATTAATTCTTCCGCAGCCCGACCTCCAAGTAAAATGGTAATCCTGCTGCACAAATAAATTTTCGAATAGGCATGGCGATCATCAAGCGGCAATTGCTGCGTATGCCCTAAAGCTCCACCTCGAGGTATAATACTCACCTTGTGCACGGGATCGGCTTCGGGCAGAAACTTGGCAAGAATTGCATGCCCGGCCTCATGATAGGCAATGGTTTTCTTGTCCTCTGGATGTATGACCATGCCCTTACGTTCAACACCCATTACGATTCGATCTTTCGCTACTTCAAAGTCATCGTTATCTACAGATTTTTTGTTCTGACGGCCGGCATAGATTGCGGCCTCATTGACCAGTGAGGCCAGTTCAGCCCCTGTAAAACCAGGGGTAGAACGGGCGATGGTAGCAAGGTCGACATCCGGGGTCAGAGGAACGTTGCGTGAATACACTTTTAAAATTTCCAAACGCCCCTTAATGTCAGGCGGCAGAATATCTATCTGCCTGTCAAAGCGTCCGGGCCGCAGGAGAGCCGGGTCAAGAATATCAGGCCGATTTGTTGCAGCCAGAACAATTACCGTCTCCTCGGAGCTGAACCCATCCATCTCCACCAGCAAGGCATTGAGGGTCTGTCCTCGCTCATCCTGACCAGCGGTGTTCCCACCCGAGGCCCTGTGGCCGCCAACCGCATCAATTTCATCGATAAAAATAATGCAGGGCACATTTTTTTTTGCTTCTGTAAAAAGTTCCCGTACTCTTGATGCACCAACCCAGACAAACATTTCAACAAAATCGGAACCACTGATGGAATAAAAAGGGACGCCCGCTTCACCGGCTATGGCACGAGCAAGCAAAGTCTTACCGGTACCGGGAGGTCCCTGAAATAAGATACCCTTGGGCGTAACGGCCCCAAGTTGGCTATATTTCTTTGGCTTCTGCAAAAAGTCAATAATTTCAAGGAGGTCTTCCTTCACTTCA
>CALZIH010000273.1 GCA_945787305.1 uncultured Desulfobulbaceae bacterium
CATGGCAGGGGGATCATTATCGGAACCGAGACCTTTGGTAAAGGCTCGGTGCAAACCATCATTCCCATGCCGAGCGGCGCAGGAATCCGACTGACTACGGCACGATATTATACACCAAGCGGTGACTCCATTCAGGAAACCGGTATCACTCCTGATGTCCTCGTTCCCTTTCAGGAGCCGGTCGAAACAACAGCTGAGAAAAAAAACCCTTGGAATAATATCAGAGAAAAAGACCTGCCCAGACATTTTACCAATGGCGACAAGAAAAAAGATCAGCAACAAGAGGTTGACAAACAGGAAGATGAAGAGGTGAAGAAAGTCAGACAACGACTAGCCCGGGACAATCAGCTACGAACAGCTCTTATCATCCTGAAAAGTCTAAACATCGCCGGACACGCGACCGAGGAAGGAAGCAAGTGAACAGACGCCCCTTACATTAATTCGAACATTTTAAAATCGAGGAGAAAAAGAGCACTACATACCGAGCTCTCGAAGTAACTGCTCATTTGTTGTCCACTTTTTTTTCACCTTGACCCAGAGTTTAAGCGAGACTCTACAGCCAAGAAGATGCTCTACATCCTTACCGGCCTCCTGGCGTATACGGCCAAGCATTTTTCCCTGATGACCTATAACGATCCCTTTTTGTGAACCGCGTTCAACGAGAATTGTTGCATGAATGACCACTGGTTTACCCGCTTGCCCTTCCTTAAAGGAATCGATCAGTACAGCTGTGGAATACGGCACTTCATCCCTGGTTAACAAAAATATCTTCTCCCGAATCAGCTCGGCAACGATAAATCGCTCACTGGCATCGGTTGGTATATCATCAGGGTAGTACTGCGGCCCCTCAGGTAATCTGTCGGCGAGCTGTTGCAGGAGAACGTCAACCCCTTCACCTTCAAGGGCAGAGATGGGTACAATCTCGGCAAACGGATGGAGATCGGCATACCACCCAATAACCGGCAGCAATTGATCATTCTGCAGTAGGTCAACCTTATTTAACGCAAGCAGAGCCGGAGATCGTATCCGGCTGAGGTAATCGCTGTATTCCTCACGTCTTTTTTCAAGCTGTTTCGGTTCCATAAGCGCGGCATCGGCTAGAAAGAGTACAACATCAGCCTCTGACAGGCTTTCCAGAGCAATCCGCACCATTTCCCGATTCATCATTTCACGAGGTTTGTGCAGGCCGGGGGTATCAAGCATGATCATCTGGTAATCCGGACCGTTGACAATACCAAGGATTCGATTCCTCGTGGTTTGCGGTCGCGGGGTTACAATAGCTATCTTCTGGCCGAGTAATCGGTTAAGAAGTGTTGATTTGCCGGCATTTGGCGGACCAATGATGGCAACGACCCCTGATTTGTACGGTGTACCACTTGTGCTGGAATGATCAGATTGCATAGTTTTTTCAAAAGAATGTTTTTATTATTAGATGAACAACAGCGGTCACCTGAAAATCAGTCTTCAATGGGGTCGAACCGTTCTCTTTTCCAGTAAAAGTAATGACAAAGACGGTTATTCCTGCTATCCATCAGTGCAATAAAAAATAAAGGACGACTCAAGGGTGACTCAAAATTTATCAACCCATATTTTGTAACCTACCTCAAACTGTAAACTGCGGACCGCAGACTGTAAACTGTAATTTCTATGACTTTACCAGGCAGCATCGTCGAATATATCGAAGGGGGGAAATTTTTCTGCGCGCTGGTTACCCAGGACACGGGAAAGCGACTGCACGTCCTGAACCAGAATGACCGAGAACTCAACCTGCCGGAATCAAGAGTTCTCCTCTCATCAAAGACAAGATACCCGCTTGATATAAGTCGCAATGACCAGGTGCAACTGCTCAAAAACACCTCTGTCCACCGGGCTGAACTTGCGGACAATATCGACCTTATCGAAATATGGGAACTGGCGGTCCAGGAGAACCAGCCTTCTTTTAGCGCAGATTTTCTGGCTGAGCTCCAATTCGGTGGCACACTCAGCGATGACCAAACCGCAGCCTTTCTCCGCGCGGTTTTCACCGATCGTTTTTATTTTAAGTATAAAAACGGCAAGGTAACGGTGCACAGCCCGGAACAGGTAGAACAAATCCAGCATCAACTGCAGAAAGAAAAGGAGAAAGAGGCCTTGTTGAACCAGGGGGCGACTTTTCTGCAACAACTGCATAGCGGTCAGGTGGTCTCGGCAAGCGATTGGCCGGAATTACCGCAGGTAATGGAATGGCTGGAAGAGTACGTTGTATTCGGCAGTGAAGCGTCTCAGGCCGATCTGGTCCGTCAACTGCTGAAGAAAGCGGAACTCGTTTCCCCCCATGACGGCTACCATCTTCTAATCCGGGCAGGCGTCTGGCAACGGGATGAAAACATTGCGCTACGTAAAGCTGAACAGCCTAACGTTTTCCCAGAAGCCTGCCTACAACAAGCTGCCCAAATACACGAACCCACCGTTGAAGAACTCTTAGCCGATCCAAAACGAAAAGATCTGCGCTCACTGGATACCTTTACCATTGATGCCGCCGCAACCCGCGATTACGACGATGCCCTGCATGTGGAAGATCGGGGTGATACCATACGGGTAGGCGTGCATATTGCCGATGTCAGTCATTATATTCTTCCACGTGATGCGCTTTTTGCCGAGTCAATGGAACGCGGCACTTCGCTCTACTTTCCGGAAGGGCATGTGCCAATGCTGCCAACCTCCCTTTCTCAAGGGGTATGCAGCCTGATACAAGACAGGCCCAGACCGGCTCTGAGTTTTCTCATAAATCTGGACAGCGAAGCAAACATTATCAATTCCTCAATTGTTCGCAGCGTGATACAGGTTAAACGTCGGCGCAGTTACCAGGAAGTGGATGAAATCCTTGCAGGCGACCATGAAAATGCTGCCGACCTGCACCTGCTTGACCGGATCCGACAGCAACTGCAACAAAAACGGACCGACAATGGCGCCTTGGTTCTCTCCCTGCCCGATGTCAATATTGATGTACGCAATCGCGAAAATATTCAGGTTCGACTCTCTCCGGTGGACACTCCGGCACGCACGCTGGTCTCGGAGTTAATGATACTGGCAAACGGGGTTGCAGCATCCTATCTGGCAGGCCAGGAAGCACCCGGCCTGTTTCGTTCACAACCTCCACCGAGAAAACGTCTGATCAGTGGACCAAAAAACAGCATGCAGGATATTGCCCGTCAACGACGCTTTCTCTCCAGGGGAGAATTAACCGTCCACCCGAAGCCGCACAGCGGTTTGGGATTAAACTGTTACACAACGGTAACCTCACCCATACGGCGATTTCTCGACCTTGTCATGCAGCACCAGTTGGCCAGTATGGTTTCGGGTAAAGGGATTCTCTTCTCCAAAGATGAGTGCAAGACCTTTGCCGGCCTCATCAACCAGAAGCTTGGCCGAGCCAATGGGGTCCGCCAGCAGCGACATCGATACTGGATCCTTCGCTACCTGGAGCCGCAGCAAGGAGAATCGGTTCCTGCTCTGGTGGTCGGTCAAGGCCCGAAAAGAGTCAACCTATTGCTCAACAACTGCTTGTTTGATGTCGACTTGCCGGTTAACCCGGCCTTTCCTGTGGAGCCTGGTGATACCGTTCGGGTACGATTGGCCAGGGTAAATGCGTTGGATAACACCTTACGCGTGGAGTGGTAAAAGAAAGGTGTAATGCCTCCTGAACTGCTATCATAAAAAAAAGTAAATCAAATCGTTTTTCCCGGTCAAAGCAAGAGGTTGCTTAGGCTGGAGACCGTTCTGGCATTTTTTTTAATCCCTTGTTAACAGCCGTGCGGCCCTGGCCTTCTTCGTTCTTCACGGTACAGAACCATTCTACCACTCGTCAACCGGGATATAGGGTGCTAGGCAAACAGTTCCGCATCCTGCAAAGATTCTGCTTGCCGGTCTTTGGATGAAAGGAGCGGTTCTCCTTCCACAGGCCAGTCAATGGCAAGCTGATGGTCGTTCCAGATTACGGACCGCTCATATTCCGGGGCGTAATAGTCGGTGGCTAAATAAAGAATCTCAGCTCGCTCGGACAGCGCTACAAAGCCGTGGGCAAATCCTTCCGGTACCCACATCTGCTGCTTGTTGTCTGCAGAAAGGAGGGTTCCAACCCAACGGCCAAAAGTTGTTGAGCTTTTG
>CALZIH010000274.1 GCA_945787305.1 uncultured Desulfobulbaceae bacterium
GGAGCAGGGAAGGAACTGGAGCGTGTTTTTTGAGATCCCGGCATCCCAGAAGCATTGGCAGAGCTCCCATGCAACCAGAACCGCCTCGGAGGAGGGTTTGAAGAGGACCGTGTTGCCGGCGGCCAGGGCAGCAACCAGTCCACCACAGGGAATGGCTACAGGAAAGTTCCAGGGTGAGATGACCAAGCCTACCCCTTTGCCTCTACCGGTAACAGTCTCTATGCTATCATATCGACGGACGGAATACGGGTACAATTCCGCAAAGTCAACCGCTTCTGATACTTCGACATCGGTTTCCGTAAAGACTTTGCCTGTATCTGCTGCCGCTGCCCCAAGGAGGTCTCCACGATGTTCACGAAGATTGATGGCGACCCGGGCAAGAATCTCATGGCGCTGTTTTGCCGTTGTATCACGCCACCCATCCGGATCCTTGCGGGCGGTTTGAATCGCTTGATCGATATCTTGCACTGTTGCCTGTGCATAGCGGGCAACGCAGACCTTCTCAGGGTAGCGGTTGGGGTCCATGGATTCTATGCTTTCCCGATCAGCAAAAACTTCCTGCCCGGACACTACGACAGGTATCTGCACAGGTCGGGCAGTTGAGGTCTTCATCCATTTGTTGCGGATAGTCTCGGCCCATTTCCGGTTCGCAGTGAGGGACCAGTCGGTATCCGGTTCATTGGTAAACGAGTTGCGATATAAGGTGGAGCTGGTTGGTGAAATGACTTCTGTATTTCTGTTCTGTGTACGATTTGGGCCTGTTCCAGCTTTGTCGATCCAGTTACAGGAGGCGACAAAGTATTTTTGCAGGAGATTCCATTCATTGGAATCGACATGAAGGCCAGGGGCATATCGGAGAAAGTTGCCCCGGGCCGTGTTTTCATCAAGTCTTCGGATCAGGTAGGCGATACCATTGATAAATTCATCTTTAGTCGCCACCGGAGCATAGAGCAGCAAATTTTCCGAGGTTTCCTGCAAGGCTCTCCGTACATGATCTGCCATGCCTTCAAGCATTTCGAAACAATAAAATTCTTCGACCCTATGTTGTTCGGCCAGGACTGCTGCGTATGCAAGCTCAAAGAGATTATGCGATGCCACTCCCAGGTTGACGACCGCGATGTTCTCCCTTTGCATGCCGTAATGTAGCATCCGCTTATAGTTAGCATCCACCTCAAGCTTGTTGTCATAGGGTGCCAGCGGCCAGTTATGGAGAGCGGAATCTAATTTTTCCATTTCCATATTGGCCCCTTTGACGATACGCAGTTTTATGGGGGCTCCGCCGTTTTCGACTCGTTGCCGAGCCCACTGGGTCAACTTCTTCTGCAGAGGGTAGGCGTCGGGAAGATAGGCCTGGAGGACTATCCCGGCGGAGAGCTGATGAAACTCTTCCTGTTCCAGTGTTGAAATAAAGGCCTGCATGGTGATTTCCAGATCACGGTATTCCTCCATGTCCAGGTTGACGAATTTATGTATCCTGGAGCCGTCGGGTCTGGTAAAGAAATTATCACGGGCCGCCCGGTAGATCTTTGTCAGTCTTCTGCATAGGGTAGCGACCGTCTGTTCAAAGGCCAGAGAGCTGATTTGTGAGTAGAGAGTGGAAATTTTAATGGAAATATGCTCGATATCAGGGTCTTCCATGTCGCAGAGATAGCTCTGCATCCGTTTGGCGGCCTCTTCTTCTCCAAGAACGGCCTCGCCGAGATGGTTGATGTTCATGCGGATGTTTTGGCTGCGACGCCTGCGGAGATGTGCACGGAGGTTTTTTTCTTCACCGGCGATGATGGCACGACTACTGCTCTCCCGCATCTGTTCAATCATTTTTGGGACCGCAAAGGTGGGAAAGTGTTTTCCCAGTCCGACAAACATTTGTATGAGCAGCTTTTCAACCTCTCCAAAAAAATCAGGAACCCCATGCTCTTCCAGCAGGGTACTGATCTGCTCGGCAGCCCTTTCTGGATCATGGGGGCGAAAACTCTGGTCAATGATTTTGGTCAGCAGTACTTTATCAGCGGGATTGGTGAGCAGGCGGATCATTTGGTCTTGGATGTGCTCTTCTTCTGAGGTCAAGAGTTCCGTAGCCCTGGTTTGCCATGAGCTGGCCAGTTCTATTGCCCGAGTAATCAAGAAATCAGGCTCAAGCTTTCTCTGCATGATCACCTCCAATTTTCAACGCTTGCTGGGGATGCTGTTGTGTTTCAGGGACTGTGGTTTCATCGGCCACAAACCGCAATGTAGAAGAGATTTGATGCCCGGTTGATCTGCAATGGTGGCAGGCGTTCTGCTTACTCCAGTCTTCTCAGGCCTTCTTCGTCATCTATACTTTCCTCTATGGGTAATTGGATAATAAAGGTTGTCCCTTCTCCCAATTCGCTCTCAACCTTAATCACTCCGTCATGCTTGTCCACCACATCGTGGGCAATGGTCAACCCCTGCCCTGTCCCTTTTCCGACTTCCTTGGTTGTATAAAAAGGGTCGAAAATTCGGGATTTGATCCTTTCCGGAATGCCGATGCCGGTATCGTGGATCCGCAATTCCACCCAGTCATCTGTTTTTCTGGTAACTACTGCGATTATTCCTTTTTCGCCTTCAGGGTTTTCACCCAGTTTGTTACCGATGGCATGGGCTGCATTAACCAGCATGTTGAGAATAACCTGACCCATTTCATCCACGAGTAAGGGGATATTAGGTAGTTGCTGGTCAAGATCCAGCTCTACTTCCGCAACGTATTTCCATTCGTTGCGCGCAACCGTCACTGTGGTATCGATAATACGGTTAAGATTATGGGCCTCCTTGTCCTTGTTGCCGGGGTGGGAAAACTCTTTCATGGCCCGGACAATGGAGCTTACCCGTTTGACTCCATCCCGAGACTGACTGATGGCCAGAGGCAGCTCTTCGGAAAGGAATGCCCAGTCGGCATCCCCCAGGGCATCATATATCTTGTCTTTAATTACTGAGGGTGCCTTATCGGCTATCTGTTGTATCTGTTTTATGCAGGCTGTGAGGTCTTCAGCGGCCTCCTCCATAAAGTCTATATTTGTACCGATAAACTGGGTTGGCGTGTTTATTTCATGGGCAATACCGGCGGCCAGTTGGCCCACCGATTCCAGCTTTTGCGCATGGAGAAGCTGCGACTGTAATTTTTCCTTTTCTTTTTCCGCCTTTTTCTGTTCGCTGATGTCTTTGGCAATGTGGACAGACCCTTGGAGAGTGCCGTCCGCATCCGTGTACGGGACGGTGGTTACCTCCAGGTAGCGGTCCATACTTTGTTCATAAATTTCTTCCGTATGGGATCGGCCGTCTTGCATTGTTTGGACATGGGGACAGTTTACGTGTGGTCTTTCCTGATCATGTAGCAAGAAGTAACATGGTTTTCCTAAAATTTGCTGGTAGGGAAGACCGATTCGAGAGCGCATTGGTTTGTTCATGCGGACAATGTGATGATCTTTATCAATGATGGCGATCATCTCGGGCATGGCGTCCACTGTCCGTTCCCATTCCTGTTTGGCACGCAGGACCATCTGCTCCTGGGCTCGACGTTCTGCCATCTCTTGTTCAAGCTGCTTGTTTTGTTGGAGAAGCTCGGTGGTTCTTTGCTGCACCAGCTTTTCCAGTTCCTGCCGACTTCCTTTTTCAATTTCCACAAGTTCTGTATGCCTGAGTGCCTTTTGTAAACTATGGTGGATCAGGCCCATGTCCTGTACCGGCTTGATAATGTAATCAAAGGCACCAAGGCGCAATGCTTCAATGGCGTCATGCATGGTGCCCATACCGGAAATTATAATAACAGGAACATTTATATTTTCCGTTAAGGAGGCTTTTATCAACTCAAGGCCATCCAGGCCGGGCATGCGCAGGTCCGTGAGTAAAATATCCGGCCGCCATTCGCGCAGTTTTCGCAAAGCACCGGCCCCATCAACGCTTTCCAGCACCTCATAGCCTTGATTAGTTAAATAACCTGCGGTTGATCTGCGTACAAGAGCGTCGTCTTCTGCAATCAGCACCTTGGGCTGCTTTCTGTTATTGGACATTATTTTTTCCACTTTGCTTTCTCTTGATCAGCTCGATCTTTAATCATGATGCCCGATTCCTTTCACCGGTAGGCTAATGCAGAATGTCGATCCATGGTCGGGCC
>CALZIH010000275.1 GCA_945787305.1 uncultured Desulfobulbaceae bacterium
TATTCCTGGTTGTATACGATGCGGCAGTTTATGCGCCTAAACTCAACCAGCAAGGAAGAGGTGGAAACCTTCGTCCGTTCGGTAGCGGGAAAAGGATTGAGTACCCGTGACATCGAAACGCTGGCGCATGGCTATTTTAAAGGCTCACAGAACCTGCGCGAGCAAATCACCAGCGGCAAGATCTCATGGGCGCTGGGCCAAATAAAACAGAGCCAATCATCTGCTCCCGATTGCAGCAAACTCGAACAGGCCATGCTCCGGGATCTGGAGATCGTCCAGAAATATATGTGTCGAATCATCTCAAAAAGCCAGGATGACAGATACCAGAGCCATTCGTTTTATGCTCAGTCCAATCTACTCACTGGTGGGATTCTGAGGAACATGGAATTATTTTCAACAGCAGTGAAGGCATGCCATGATCAGTCCGGACAAGCGTAAGGCGATTTATCTCCTGCATGAGGAAGGCATGGGCATACGCAAAATTGCCCGCCAGTTAAATGTCAGCAAAAACAGCGTCAGAACTATTATTGGCCAAAGTGGAGAAATTCTTAAGTCAACGAGAAAAGACAAGATCGATATCGACCCGGAACTACTCCGTCGTATCTACCTGGAATGTGATGGGTGGGTTCAGCGGGTACACGAAAAATTGACTGAAGAACATGACATTCAGGTTGGCTATTCCACCTTGACGAGGCAAATAAGATCCCTCGATCTCGGCCAGAAAAACAGCCGATGCGAGCAAGTGCCAGACCAACCTGGGGCTGAAATGCAGCATGACACCTCTCCTTACCGGTTGGAAATCGGTGGCCAACGGATTCCCGTACAGGGTTCCTTGATTTATTTCCGCTACTGCAAAATACGCTATTTGAAATTTTACCGATCTTTCAAACGGTTTCATATGAAATGCTTTTTCCATGAAGCCTTAAACTTTTGGCGATATGCAGCTGCGCTTTGCATTATTGACAACACCAACCTGGCTCGTTCGCGGGGAAGTGGCTACAACGCGGTGATCGCGCCTGAGATGATCCAATTTGCCAAACAATATGGATTTGAATTTATCTGTCATGAAATCGGGCGCCCCAACCGAAAAGCCGGCAATGAACGGGGTTTCTATACGGTAGAGACGAACTTCTTTCCAGGTCGTACTTTTGCGAGCATGGAAGACCTGAATCGCCAAGCCCTTGAATGGGCTACGGTGCGAATGCCCAACCGGGCGTTAAGTAAAACCGGTTTGATTCCGGCCAAAGCTTTTGAGTATGAGCAACCCTTTCTTGTAAAACTGCCTCCTTTTGTCTCCCCGCCCTATCTGGAACATAAGCGGGGTACCGACCAATATGGGTATGCGTCCATTGACGGCAATTATTACTGGATACCGGGAACCTCACGGGAGGAGGTGACCGTGCTTCAGTACAGTGATCGTTTAAAGATCTATTGCAAACGGGTGCTGCTGGCCGAATATGAATTGCCGGAACAAGGGGTCAAGAATAAAAAGTTCTCGCCTCCTGGAAAACCGCAACCCAAACATCAACCGGCTTATCGTAAAAAACCGACGGCAGAAGAAGAAAAGCGATTAAGAGCCGTCGCTCCGGTTGTTGACGAGTACCTGAATCAGACGTTGAAGGCCATGGGCACCCAAAAGCACCGATTTCTTCGCCGACTCTATGGTTTGTATCAGAAACTGGCGCAACCTTTGTTTATCAAAACAATCCAGCGAGCCTTGCAATACCGTATTACACAGACCGAAACGCTCGAACGGATTGCCTTTTTGCTCCTGCAGGAGGGGCAGTACCAGCTTCCCTGTGCGTCGGTTGATCAGGATCTACAACACCGGGCATCGTATCAGGAAGGGCGCTTTTCCAGCAACGTGGATTTGTCTGTCTATGAAAAACTGATTGGAGATGACAATGAATGACGAACTGAGGGAAAAACTAAAATATCTTCGTCTGACGGGATTGATTAATCAGTGGGAACATATCCTCGAATTGGCGAGCCAATCCAACTTCTCCGCGGTGCGACTACTGGAATATGTCGTCGAGGAAGAATATAAAATCAAAAAAGAAAATTCCAGAAAGTTGCGCCTCTCTCGGGCGAAGATTCCAGAACACTTGGTGATGGAAACTTTTCCATTTCATCAACAACCGAACCTGAACAAAAAGAAACTGCTGACCATTTATGATGCGTTTGATTATATGCCAAAGAATCAAAATCTCCTATGGATCGGACCGACCGGGACGGGAAAGTCGGCTCTGGCAACGGCATTTCTGATCCAGGCCATCAATCAAGGCTATAACGGAAGATTCATTCTGTTCCCGGATTTGATCGAGACTCTGTACCAATCCATCGCCGATCATTCCCAGGACAAGGTGATTAAAACGTTTGCTTCTTACGATTGCCTGCTCATCGATGAGTTGGGCTACATCGAAATGGAGACGGTTCAGGTCGGACTGTTCTTTACCCTGCTACACAAACGGCATAAGCGAAAATGCACCCTGATTACGTCTAATTTAGGCTTCCAGCAATGGACCAGTTTCCTAAAGAACGAACAGCTCACGGCGGCCTTAATCGACCGATTAACCGAAAACAGCCATATCATCAATATGAATAAATGCGCCAGCTTACGAGCCAAACTCGCTCCCTGACATGAATGAAGATGCTTTTTTGAGAAAACTCGCCCACAGGAGGCTCAATGCCGACCCGTTTTGATGAAATCAGAAACCAAGCAGCAAAGGTTCGCCAGATCAACCTCGTAACCGTCCCGCAACAAATCGGCGCGATAGCCGACAAAAATGATTCCGCCAAGTGGCACACCCATCAAGGCACACTCTCCGTCACGGGCTCGAAATTCTTCAATTGGACGAAAACCGTTGGAGGCGGCGGTGCGATTGACTTGATCATGCATCTGGAGAATATTGACTTCATCAAGGCCGTCAGCTGGCTCACCGAAAACTGCGCTTGCCCTGCCGTGCCGCTATCAAAGAAAACCAGGCATCGGCCTCGCACCCCACTGACTCTGCCCAAGAAAAATTACCAGAGGTTGCCACAAGTAAACCATTACCTCACATCGTAGCGCTGCCTTCCAGCCGTTTTGATCCAATCACTGATCAATGAGGGCCGTCTCTATGCCGATGACCGAGCCAATGCCGTTTTTTTACTCCTTGGAAAAGGAAATACCGTCGTTGGCGCTGAAATTCGTGGAACAAACCACAAACCTTGGCATGCACTGGCCCCCGGCTCCAGAAAAGATCGAGGCTTCTTCTACATAGCCCATGGCAACAGCAGAAAGCTTGTCATCTGTGAATCGGCCATTGACGCCATCTCCTATTATGCCCTGGATCCAAATTGCCGGGCTCTCTCTACAGCAGGCGCACACCCAAATCCACCCTGGTTGTCGAATCTTATCAATAAGGGCTTTAAGTTATTTTGTGGCTTCGATTCTGACGAGACCGGCGACACACTTGCCGAAAGAATGATCACGCTTTACCCCAGCATAAAAAGATTGCGCCCCACCCATCATGACTGGAATGACATGCTGAAAGAGTCTCTGCTGAAATCCAACCTAAATAACAGGTGCAACCTCCCTCCCACACTTCTTGATAATCAGTAGCTTACCCTCGTACTTTTGGGTTCTCGCCAACGAGTAATCAAGTGGTTACAAATCAGTATGACCACTGCCAATCAAAAATCAATGAGTTAGAGCGCAGAAGACAGACTCCCGCACACTGAGAACTATTACACTCATCATTCAGATTGGACGGTTCGTTGATCCCCGTGCTGTCAATTAACTTCTGGTTCTTCCTGAAATGAAAAAACAGCACTTGGAAAAGGAAAATATATGGGTACTTTATTGGATAGTGTTGTGAACGAATGGGCCAATTTATCTGAGTCTAACTGTGTCAGATTATCTGAGCGCTATAGTTCCTTGCTGACCCCATTGATTCTGCACTATCGCGTTCGATTCTGTAGGCGAAAGCGTACGCTTACCTGCTATTATATAGTATCTATATCTATCCTTAGGCTTCACCAGCAGCGAGGTCGAAAATGCATATAGCATGGCAAGATCATATAGAAAGCGCGCCGGATGTACTTCGAGGAAAACCTCGAATCCA
>CALZIH010000276.1 GCA_945787305.1 uncultured Desulfobulbaceae bacterium
CCGATGAGGGCAATGCCACCGGCAAGATAGAGCAGATCAAGAGCAGCTACGAATTTCATTGCGATGGCATGTTCAAAAAACTTGACGATCAAGATCATCAGTATAACCTTGGCCAGGCGATTCTTGAGGTCATCCAGACTTTCAATCAGTAATACGCTGGATGATGTTTCGAATTGCTCGGCCTTTTCTATTTTGCCGATGAAGAGTTCATACAGGCCCAATGAGAAAATCAGTAAAATGGTGGCGAGCAGGTAACCATCAATAATCTCTACAACATGAGTGACGGTGATGGAGCGTAGGCCCGCCCGTGCTTCCTGGCTTAGTTCCGGGGAGATGTATTCGCCCAGATGACTGACCATGAAATAGGCATCTGCAGTGGCGATAAAAAACATAGCCAGACTCGTGATGAGACTGGTAATTACAGCAGTGATGACAATATATCGGCTGTCCCAGAGCAAGGATTCAAAAAACCTTTCCAGTACCTTCATGTGCTTTTGTCCGTATTGTTGTTGTGGTCATTATTGCCTGCCTGTCTGTTACCGGTACAGGCGGTTACTTCCTGGGCACCGATAAAGAGACATCAACCAATAACGACAGGTTCTATCAAGCTGGGCGATTTATGTAAATATTCGCTAATCCTACGTTTACTCTCAATATCTGCATAAACGTACTCGGCTCGCTCCTCCGCAATTCCGAGCACAGCCGCCATCTCGGAGGCTGGGACATCATGGTTTTTAGCCCATAATGCCATATCCATCTGCTGATATGGGAGTGCAAAATAAAATTCATCCTGTCCTTGCGGCATACTGTAGGTATCTGTGGTTGGGACAGCATTACAGATCATCTCTGGCAAGTCTAAATGTCTTGCCATATCATACACTTGACTTTTATAAAGGTGGGCGATAGGCTTTACATCTGCCGAGCCATCACCATTTTTCACGAAAAAACCCTGATCATATTCCAGCCGATTCGGTGTGCCGATTACAGCATAGTTCAGACGATCAGCATGGAAATATTCAATGGTTTTACGTATTCTCTGTTTATAATTGGTGGCCGCCACAATGGTTAAATATTCTTTTAACCCCAAGCGTTTCCGCTTAATTTCACCATCGGGCGCCTGTACTACCAATAAAAAATGATTATACTTCCCCTCTAATCCACCGGAGATAACGATTTTATTCGTCCAACCCTCCCCGTATTCCGGAAAAGTTGCTCGAATAGCCTCATCGCGCCATGTATAGCAGCCAATAGCCTCAAGGGTTGAGGTAATATTTTGTTCAAGTGAGTCAATCCCCAAATACTTGATTAACGTTGCGCCTCGTTTTTGGGTATTCTCAGAAGAGTCTGTTTCAGGAAGAAGTAAACCAAAGACTTTCTTTTTCCCCAGTGCCTTTACAGCTAGTGCCGCACAGACTGAGCTGTCAATCCCGCCAGATATGGCGACAACAAAACCCCGTTTATGCAAATCATTTCTTAAGATCAGACGTAAGCGTTCAGCAATTTTTTCTATCTCGTCCTGCTCATCGATTTTCAGTACATCTTGAGTAAACTTTGTGTTTATAGGCATACCTTATATTCCTTGGAAAAAAATGTTAACAAACGTAATGAACTCGTAAAAAGTCAAAAACGACATTTGCACTGTACGGAAAACAACGACTTATGTCTTTTCCGCCGTCAGTGGCGAGGCTTTTTACGACACCGACAGACATTGCGGCTGCACCGCCTCAAGTTTTGCAACCAACTCTAGAGAGGTTCGCTTTTGGCCGGCTTAGGAACAGTGGGTTCAATAGTCAGGGAAGGCCTGCCGATAAAAAACCCTTGTCCAAAATCCGCTCCCAGCTCCCGCACGGTTTTCAGGATTTCACGGTCTTCGATATGTTCAGCTATGGTTTTTATCTCAAGATCCCTGGCCAGCGATATCATACTTTTCACAAAGGCCCAATCAACCTCATGATCAGGCGTATTTTTTATAAATTCACCGTCTATTTTCACATAGTCGATGGGAAACATTTTGAGATAATGATAGGTGGAAAATCCCGAACCAAAATCATCAATGGCAAATTTAAAACCTTCATTTTTTAAATCCCAGACAAATTGCTCAAGCAGGATCCGGTTACGCACTGTTTCCCGCTCGGTGATTTCAAAGACGATATTGGACGGATCAATCTGGTAATCAGTTGCCAGCTTGCGAACATCACGAATAAACTCTTTTAATATCAATGAATTGGGAGCGAGATTAATAAAAAGCAATCCTTGATATCCTTTGTTGTGTATCTCCCTGAAGGCTTTCTCGATAACTATATAATCTAGCCGACTGATTATACCCATCTTTTCTGCCGTGCCAATGAAAGAGGAGGCCTTGATGATCTCCTCCCCCGACCGGATTGCCATCAGCAGTTCATATATGGAGACATCGTGCTGCTGGATACCCACTATCGGCTGGAAGCATGGAATTATATTCTCTGGATTCTCTAAAAGGTCAAGCAAGAACAGCCCCTTGTCGTCCGTTGCCTCCCGAGCTTCGACAAGGTCGTCGCTGCCGGGGATCCCAATTCTGTTTTTACCATCCCTTTTAGCCTTGAGCATCATGTTGCGGGCAATGACAAAGAGTGTGTTGATGTCATCGGCATGTTCAGGGTACAGGGCAATGCCGATAGAAACCGTCGCTTTGATCTGCAGACCGTCACTGGTGGACATGACCACCTCTTTGAGCGCGTTCATGACCCTGACCGCTGTCTGCCGGGCTGATTCTTGGTCTGTCTGTGGTAGAATGGCTGTAAAGATATCGCCGCTATACCGGGCTAAAATATCGCCTTCTGGTAGGACATCTTTCATCTGCCGGGCAAAACGCTGTAAAAAGGAGTTGCCAAAGGCATGGCCATAACGGTCATTTATCATTTTGAAGTTGTCAAAATCGAGCACCAACAAGGCAAATTGTTGCCCGTGACGACGGGCTCTGAGCTGCTCGTTGGCAGCAAGGTCCCAGAAGAGGTTTTGATTGTATAATTCGGTCAACGGGTCGCGGGTGACATAATATTTCACTTCGCGGGTATACTGGTCAATGGCTTTAACTGAGCCGACAACATTGGCCAAGGTCGTCAAAATTCCTTCGATGATCAGTGAACGGCCAACATCACGAGCTACGGTCGAAGATTGCAGCCCTATCCCTACTACGCCGCCAACCTGTGGAGACTCCAAAAATATTGATTTGACTTCCAGAGCAATATCCTTTTCGTAGAGTTCGATTTCCGGCCGCTCTTTGTCGACGATGTTATGATTGACCCCCATTCCGGAAAGGAAATGCAATCGGTTCAGCTCGCCAATCCTCTGCTTCACGATGCGATCGAACCGTTCTCTGGTCTTTTGGGAGGGAGGATTGTGCCAGAAAATCTCCATCGCATAGGTTTCCTGGTCGACTTGAAATATGGAAAAAAGGGCATAAATGTCCATAATCTCGTTGACCCGAATAAGAAGTTTACCCACATGATCCTTCCAATCACGAATCACGTCTGAGGTAATAAGAAAGGCCTCCAGCAGTTGGACTTGAATGGCAAGCAACTATTTATCGATGGCCACATCTTTCATCTTGCCGACAAGCGTGTTTACCTCCAACAAAATACGATTGAGTTCCGCAAAATCGGTACCGTGGTCATTGAACTGAACGGTTGTTAGATCCTGCACTCGGTTAACATTTTTGATACTCTGACGAAGGAGAGCCGTTGAACGTTCTATTTTTTTCGTGGTGTAGCGCGAAATCAGGGCTGCGGTGAGCACGGGCAAGGGAGAAAGTATAATAAAAAGAAGGGCAATTTTTTTAACAATTGCCGTCAAGGTCGGTCCCAGATCCTGCTTTATTCGGAACACTCCAAGTGTCTCTCCAGTTTTGGCGTTGGAGTGGCATTTCAAACAGGCCGGCTCGGCCAAAACCGCTACCACATGTTTAATAACGCGATTCTCTTTACTGGACAGGCTTTTGCCGCTCAACATGGTTTGCTCAATCTCATCATCCCAGCCTGTTGCTCCCACCTCACCGAAGAGATCTCGAACAGAGGTGGCTCGATACATGTTAACGGTAAGAGGGAC
>CALZIH010000277.1 GCA_945787305.1 uncultured Desulfobulbaceae bacterium
ACATCAACACCAGCCGACAATTCCAGCTTCATCAGGGAGTCGATGGTCTGCTGCGTGGGCTCCAGAATATCGAGGAGTCGACGATGTGTCCGCATTTCAAATTGCTCCCTGGATTTCTTGTCCACATGGGGTGAACGCAGAACACAATACTTATTTATTGTCGTCGGCATGGGAATCGGACCGGCTACGGTAGCTCCGGTTCGCTTCGCCGTCTCCACTATTTCCAAGGTGGATTGATCCAACAGCTTATGATCATATCCCTTCAGCTTTATTCGGATTTTATCGGTTGTAACCATGATCGTTTATATCCCTATTCAATGATTTCGCTGATAACGCCTGCACCAACCGTGCGGCCGCCTTCGCGGATGGCAAAGCGAAGCTCTTTTTCCATGGCGATGGGCGTGATCAGGGTGCCTTCAACCGTAACGTTGTCACCGGGCATTACCATCTCAACACCCGCGGGCAAGGTTACGATACCGGTCACGTCTGTTGTACGGAAATAAAACTGTGGACGATAGCCGTTGAAGAACGGCGTATGACGTCCGCCTTCCTCCTTAGTCAATATATAGCACTCGGCCTTGAACTTCGTATGCGGCGTGATGGATCCGGGGGCTGCCAGTACCTGGCCACGCTCAATGTCCTCACGCTTGACGCCGCGAAGAAGGGCGCCGATATTGTCGCCCGCCTGACCCTGGTCCAAAAGCTTACGGAACATCTCAACTCCCGTAACCGTTGTCTTATGTGTATCCTTGATGCCAACGATCTCGATTTCCTCGCCCACCTTGACTATGCCCCGCTCTACACGGCCCGTAGCAACTGTGCCGCGACCGGAAATTGAGAAAACATCTTCAACCGGCATCAGAAAAGGCTTGTCAACATCACGCTCAGGCTCGGGAATGAAACTGTCTACCGCATCCATTAACTCAAAAATGCACTTGTTCGCTGCCTCGTCCTCAGGATTCTCAAGGGCCTTTAATGCACTGCCCTGGATGATCGGCGTGTCGTCGCCCGGAAACTCATATTTATCCAGAAGCTCTCGAAGTTCCATGTCCACAAGCTCGATGAGCTCCGGATCATCTACCATGTCGCATTTGTTCAAAAATACGACGATGGCCGGAACACCTACCTGGCGCGCTAAGAGAATGTGCTCACGCGTCTGAGGCATGGGGCCGTCGTCTGCGCCTACTACCAGAATCGCACCATCCATCTGCGCTGCTCCGGTAATCATATTCTTGATGTAGTCTGCATGGCCGGGACAGTCAACATGGGCATAATGACGGTTATCCGTCTCGTACTCCACATGCGCCGTCGCTATCGTGATGCCGCGCTCTTTCTCTTCAGGCGCCTTGTCTATCTCGTCAAAAGCGGTAAAACTTGCCTGGCCCTTGGTCGACAGGACGCGCGTTATTGCAGCGGTTAACGTGGTCTTGCCATGATCTATATGACCAATCGTGCCTACGTTTACATGCGGTTTCGTTCGCTGAAATTTCTCCTTTGCCATGCCATTCTCTCCTATGCGATGATAAATTCTTTTTTGTTAATTATTATCCCGCTCCAATGCTTGCCTAAATATATATTGTGCTGGAGCCCACGACCGGACTTGAACCGGTGACCTCTTCCTTACCAAGGAAGTGCTCTACCGCCTGAGCTACGTGGGCCCAAATGCCCTCTTCTCCTCAAAGCACAAGCCGACATCCTCTTATTTACAGCTAGTAGCTGGTTCTTAAAGAGAATTAATGGAGCGGGAAACGGGTCTCGAACCCGCAACCCTCAGCTTGGAAGGCTGATGCTCTACCAATTGAGCTATTCCCGCTTCAATCAGTCGGTTAGGAACTGAGGAGTTACAATGATCGTTTCCGCCATACAATATATATCCTTATAATACCTTATATTTCTTTAAACTGAATTCGCGAGAATAAAAAAAAGCACTGAACCACCAGGTCCTGTACATGATATATGGTGGAGGGGGGAGGATTTGAACCTCCGAAGGCGTCGCCGACAGATTTACAGTCTGTTCCCTTTGACCACTCGGGAACCCCTCCATTTAACCTTCGCAGATACCGCCCCACTGTAATGAATAGCTACAAACGTGGGTCGACACTCGCGACTACTCATCTGGAGCTGGCGATGGGACTTGAACCCGCAACCTGCTGATTACAAATCAGCTGCTCTGCCAATTGAGCTACGCCAGCAGAAAAGCGTGACAAGATAATCCGTTCGTTGGTAAAAATCAACCTTTTTTTTCCAGGGAAAAAAGCAACTTTCCCTGGAAAATAGAAAACGGTTTTTTTCCTGCCACCAGTATATGGCTTATGTTATGAAGATTCCTTCTGGACGAAACTGCTTTCCCGGTATTTTTCAAACGCCATGGCAAATGTCCTATAGACCATATGGGCAAACTTCGTATAGGGCATATAGAAAAAGAGCATGAAGATAGATACCAGGTGTAGGTAATAGGCCAAATAGGCCAGGACTCCAAAGTCAGCCCACCGCAGGAGTTCCGCCCCAAGACCGGTTATGCCGACTGCAGCTATCTCCCAGATCAGAAACCAGTCATAAAAGGTGGGTGCAGCCTTACCGTCAGCTTCCATCTTCTTGCGGTTGGCCCAGAGAATGGCGACTCCGACAAGCAGGGCTATGGCACTGATGTTAGCCAGGAGCTTGAATGGATCATACAGCGGAATCGGTCCATGGAGATTAGGGTAGATTAATCCGAGGAAGTCCTTGCGGATGAAAGAATAACCTGTTACCGCCAGCAGACCGATGAATGCCAGCAGCAGGGGCAGATGCCCCTTCACACGGTCAACATTGGTACCGCACTCGTTAAACCGTTTGTGCTGGACGGTCTCCTTGATCGCAGGCCAGAGAAACTCAAGGGTAAACTGTTTGGCAGAAGGGCTGAAGTCTGAGCTTATTTCCAGATTTTCAGACATTTTATTCCACATGGCCGAAACGCCTTTATAGGCAGCAAAAAGAGAAAATGCCGCAGCCGGCAGAAAGATAACATCAATAAAAGCAGTGGTTTTGGTGAGCCAGTGAAAATCCCAGTGGCCGAAAAAGTTACCAAAGTCTACGGGCCCATCCGGCATATGCATACCACCGGAAATCAGCCATAAAACAAGAATGATGGCAGCCGGAATACCGATGAGGATAGGCAGGTTCTTGCCGTCGCTGGCCAGTTTTGCCAACCCCTGGGGGTAGCCGTAATGGGTATAGGCATAGGCGCGTATGGCACCGAGCACCTCTCCAGGCTTAGCACCTCGTGGGCAATAGGCATTACAGTCACCGCAGTTGTGGCACAGCATGGTATTCACATCACCTATAAGCTTGTCTTTCATCCCCCATTGCGCCAAGATCATCTCCTTCCTGGGGAATGGACTGCCGTCCTTTGACAGGGGACATACAACGGAACAGGTAGCGCACTGGTAACACTTCTTCAAGGTGTCACCTCCGGCGCTTTTCAGGTACTTTATAAAACTCAAATCAGGATCTACTTTCATTGTCATTCTTCAGCCTCCTGTCTTCTCCAGATCACAAATATTAAATTTCCAAAGGATATTTTTCCCCGAGTATCTCTTGAGCATTAACAACTTAAAATTTATTGCTCTATAAATTTGTCGATTGGCAGCGTATACCACACTGCCAATCGACTTGTACATTGGTTTATGCTTAGAAACCCTTGAATGGATTGGGACCCATTTCTACGATTTCTTCCACGAATTCGTTGATGATTTCCGGGATCTTATGATACTCATTAATGGCGACCTGTGTCACTGAAACACGTTCCACTTCAAGTCCAAGGCTGCCCATGGTTTCTGCGATGTTCACCATCCTCTTGTCAGCGAGTTCACTGCCTTTAACAAAATGACACTGGTAGTCGTCACCATACTGGCAGCCAAGAAGCATGGCTCCGTCCATACCGGCAGACATAGCGTCCTTGATCCAGACCATATTGACGGAACCCAGGCAGCGTACCGGAATGATGCGCACCAGGTTGCTTATGCCCAAGTGGCGCATGGCCGCCATATCAATGGCCGGATAGGCATCGTTTTCACAGACAAA
>CALZIH010000278.1 GCA_945787305.1 uncultured Desulfobulbaceae bacterium
CCCTTCTGCAGTAATTCGAATTGCTTTTTTTCCGTTTACCGGACATTCATGCTCACAAATTCCACAACCGGTACATTTTTCTAGATCAACATATGGTTGTTGCAAACGAATCTGGATCTCAATCGTTTGATAATTCTCGTCCTGAGTATGGACTTCTTTATCCAGGGTGATAATATTTTTGTCGTTAGCGATTATTTTATAACGGCGGTCACCAAGAAGACAGTAGTAATCGCCGGAACCATAGGCACCTGGAAGCAGGGCATTCCGGGTAATGGTTACAGTGGTTGTTTCTATTCTTTTAACCTGCAACCGGGCACTACGAACGTTGGCATACGCCTTGCGAGTGAAAATGGCTTTTGGGCTTAAGGGACAGTTTTCTTCACAGACAATACATGGCTTATCCATGGCCCAAGGCAGACAACGACCTCTCTCAAGAAAGGCGGTGCCTATTTTAATCGGTCCATTTTCGACAAATTCTTTCAGGCCGAGCTTCTCGTTCAGCGTAATCGGCCGAATGGCTGCCGTAGGGCAAACCTGGCTGCACAGGGTACAGTTGAGCTGGCAGCCACTTGAGCCGATTCGGTTGTTGAACATTGGGGTCCAGAGGGTTTCCAGACCATATTCAAGGCCGACCGGCTGTAAAACATTGGTGGGACAGACCCGCATGCATTGGCCGCATTTAATACATCGTTGCAGGAACTCTGCTTCGACAAGAGAACCTGGAGGGCGAACAATGGCCGTGTTCCAGTTGCTGCCGACTTTATCGGCCAGGGCAAAAGCAGGGGCTGCAAGAAAACCGCTGACAAGGGATATGGAAAATCCGCGGCGTGAAATATTCGGCTCCAGTTCTTCACCGGCAGGCCTGGATAACGCCTGATAGGTCATAACCTTATCCGGGCACGGGTCTATGCAATTACAGCAGAGTACGCATTCGCTGAACCGGATATTCGTGGAAGGAGCGCACCCCCCTTCACAGTGGCGCTCACACATTTTGCAGTCACTGCACGGCTCTTTTATTTTGCCAATGCGCCACACAGCAAGCCGACTTATCAGGCCTAACAGCGCACCAAGTGGACAGACAAACCTGCAATACAAGCGTGGAATAAACAGATTGGCGAGAAGTGCTGAAATAAATACCATAAACACCCCCCAACCGCCCTGATACATCCTTTCTTTTATCGAGGTTATGCCAACATTTGTATCGGCGATGGGTATCACCAGCAGGTTAACAGTGCGGGTTATGAGCGGAATTGGATCGAGCAGGCCGGTCAGGAGAAAAGCCTCATCTGAAGGGTAGGCAGCCGCACCGAGAAATATAAACAAAAAAAGATATTTTATCCGCTGCAACGGATGGTAACTGTTGATTTGTACAATATCTTTTGACTTTTCTTTTCTGTGGGCCAGGTAACCGATGCCCTGATGCAGAGAGCCAAACGGGCAGACCCAGCCACAGAAAAACCGTCCGAACAGGATCGTCAGGATAACGGTAGCCAAAGCCCAAAGCAGACCGCTATAGAGAATAGAGGTGCTCAGAATCGTTCCCAGGGCGACCAGAGGGTCGAGTTGGAGAAACCAGTTTACCGGCCAGCCGGCAAGCTGAAAAAATCTGTTGCCGGGAGTGGAAACCAGGCAAAACCAGAGAAACAAACAGAAAAAGAAGAGCTGGCTTATTCTCCTTGTCTGAACAATACGCATGGTTTTCAGATTGTCGTAACAGCGGGTTGAAGACTTGCAACATCACAGGTACCAAGGCCTGCCCTTTCCGCCAGGGCAAGATAGGGAAGATCAGAGATCTGCAGGTCCAACAGGGATGCACCATAGGCATCTGCTGCGACCTGATCACAACTGACAATAACGGTATCGGCACGTCGAAGATCAGAAAACGAGCCACCTGTAGGCCCGTTGCTCATCATCACCTGGGTACCGTCGAGGATAACCATGGTCGGCGTGACCATCCTTGCCAGTTCACTGATGATGGTATTGATATCCTGGTGGAATATATTCCGGCGCCCCCCCAGCAGACCGTACCAGTTTTTCATGGTCATGGATGCGCCGCTGCGGCTGTGATGTTTCACCGGGGCGATACCGATTAACTTATCAATGTTTTCAAGTGGAGCATAAAAAACCGGCCAGTTGTGAATCAAGGTTCCACCTGCCAGGGTCATATCGACAAAAAGGTGCGCCCGGGGCATAACAATCTCCGCCCCTGCAGATTCGGCAGCCGGCCCGATTCCACTTAAGGCGAAGCAGCCGGCTGGATCGTTGATGGGGTTATCAAAGACAACGACCTTTTTTGCCTTCCCCTCACGGTAGCACAGTCGGACAACCTCGGCTACCAGTTCATTGTTTGTGGTCGCACCCAAGGAGGGCGGAGAAGCGAAGGCAACGTTGGGCTTTATGGCAACGGTATCACCCGGTTTAATAAATCGTTCCATTCCGCCAAGAAGTTTGATCGCCGTATTGACGGTTTGCTTTCTATCCTTTCCGTGGACAATGCTGAGGGTATCACCAATTCCATGGGGCACACTGAAATCGGGAAGGCCTGTGAGTGTATTTTGCGCGAGGTCCGGCTGGGGAGGATTAGGATCGAAAAGCAGTAACGAGGCGGCCGTGGCTGCAGATATCGCTGCACCAGCCTTTCCGGTTCGGATGAGAAATGCTCTTCTGTCAAAGTTTTTTGCGTTCACCGCAGTGCACCAATCACTTCGTTTGATTTTTGAGCAGCGACTCTCTTAGTCGTCCTGCTATCTCCAATGCTTCTTTACGGGTTTCACCTTCATGAATTCCGCCAACGTAGGGTCCGATCGTAAAGATGATTTCAACTAGACCATAGAGATCGACAAGCTGCATGGAATCAACTGATGTCCCGGCTATGCCGCCGCTATCAGCAAGGAGTTGATAATATACCTTAGCAGTCTCTTGCGCCTGGGTTGGATTTTCCATCCTGCAGATAAAGGCTGTAACCGGTTGGTCATTGAGGAGGTATTTGGCGATGAACGTATTATGTAACACCTCTGAACCAAATGCATTGTGCAGGATAAGCTTGAAACTGTTCGGTACAAGGTTTTTCCGGGGAAACATCTGCAGTTCGGTGATTTCTCCGTCACCGGCATCTACACGCAGCAAATCTTCTCCAACTGTGGCCATGGCCTCAGTGAGTTGCTCACTTTTAGAGGAACCGATCACTTCGATGTAATAGGGGCCGTGACGGAGAAAAAGCCCATTTTCTGTTTGGTAATGAGCAAAGGGTTCAAGGTCGGGATTTCTTTTTGATTCCGCTCTTTTCTGGGTGGAGTACACGGAAAATGCATTTAAGCTGCTGCCCATATCGTATACAAAAAGCTCAAACCAGAGTGATGGGTCTTCCTTAAGCAGAAAGCGCTGGGTGACCAGGGTGAGAAAACCAGCATCAAAATAGAGCGGCGCCTTACCGTTTATCTTTTCATAAAGACTTTCGGCATCGTACTGCTCATGTTTACCGGCAAGAACAAAGCCTGGAAAAAGGGTGAGCTGGGCACCCGGGATGAGTTCCAATGGTTCAAGATCGGATTGGGTTTGCTGGAGGGCAGCCGGTAAAGGCGAGAAAAACACAGGTTGTTCACTCTGCTCGTGCACCCAAAGTATAGAGGCGCCGATACCACAGAGAACCACCAGGATAATTGAGCTTATGACGGATTGGCGGGACCATTGCAATACGCTAATCACAACATTCTCCCGGTTTAAGTAAACGGTCTGGAGATATAAAAAAAATATACCGTGCAACCGGTACCACGTCAACCGTCATTAGCCAATTCTTGAAAAACACAAAAAGAAATTAAGGGACACAAGCGTCGGCAACAATCAACGGGAAGCCATTCAGTACAATCAAAGAAATAACAGAGGCGACATGTAAGAAAATCTGGCCGGACCAACCGAATCAATCAACTTTTCGCTGAGTGCGGTCAGGAAACTTTCTCGTTTCTGCTCCTGCATCACTGTCTTAGTTTCCCCTTGCTTGGTCAATCCAGACAAGATCAGCCTGCAGGTAGGGTTGAAACGGCCAGTTCTGATTTTGCACA
>CALZIH010000279.1 GCA_945787305.1 uncultured Desulfobulbaceae bacterium
AAGCCGACCTCATGCTCTATGAGGCTAAGGAAAGCGGTCGCAACAGAGTCATAGTTGCCCAGGAAACATAGAGAGTTTGCATGCACTATCCATATTTTAGCTTGGGGCAAATACCGTGTTGAGAGACGATGATGCAATACAGATTTTTGTAGAAGAATCTGAAGAGCATCTTGCCGACATAGAAAATAAAATCCTTGCCCTGGAACAAGGCAACGGTGAATTTGACGATGACCTGATCAACAAGGTTTTCCGGGCCGTTCATACCGTGAAGGGCGGGGCCGGTTTTCTAGGATATGAAAACTTAAAAAACCTTGCCCATAAAATGGAACACATTTTGGGCTTGATCAGAGGTCATCAACTGGCCCCAACCCCTTCCATTACCAGTATTTTGCTCAAAGCCGCCGATGGCCTCCAAGATATGCTTGCCAACCTGGACGACAGCAACCTCGTTGATATTTCTCATCATGTACATGCTCTGACATCTATCCTGGAAAACGGGTCGGATACGGAAGTAAAGGCCAATCCAAAGGCAACAGAAGAAAAACCGGCTAAACACTCAACTAATGCGACAACGGCTGCTCCTTGCGTCAGCAGAACAACTCGGCAGAATGATACGGTTCGTGACCAAGAAGCCGTTGAAATTTTCATACAAGAATCTGAAGAACATCTCGCAGAAACAGAAAAACTCCTTCTTACCCTGGAACAAAAAGGCGGTGATATTGACGACAGCCTGGTTAATACAGTTTTCCGAGCGGTCCATACCGTAAAGGGTGGAGCCGGTTTCCTGGGTTATGAAAACATAAAAAAAATTGCTCATAAAATGGAACACATCATGAGCATGATCAGAGATCACCATCTTGATCCAACGCCACCCATTGTCAGCGTTTTGTTGAAAACCACCGATTGTTTGCGGGATATGATTCATAATCCGGACTCCGGTAATAAAAAAAACACAGAAGACCACCTCCAGGCCTTGGAGTCAATTGTTGATGGCGACACTGACTATCAGGTCGATTGTGCAAAATCTGACGTTAAGCAAAAAGCCGCCCCCTCTGTTGCCTCTCTACCCATCGAGGAACCTGATACAAAGCAGAATCTTGCTCAACCTTCTCCGCCTGCTCCGCAACAAGTGTTGGCCGAAACGATAGAATCGGCCAACAAAGGAACTCCCAACCAGGACAAGACAAGTCAAAGCAACAGTCTCAGAGTAAACGTCCACCTTCTTGACCGACTGATGACCCTAGCCGGCGAGATGGTCCTCTGTAGAAACCAACTGGTACAGGCCGTTGCTTCAAAAAACATGGAAAGCATAGAACAGGTCAAGCAAAGAATAGACATTACCACCTCCGAACTTCAGGAATCGGTAATGTTTACCCGCATGCAACCAATTGGTAATGTATTCAAAAGGTTTCCTCGTCTGACCAGAGAATTGTCCCTAGATCTGGGCAAGGAAGTGGAACTCAGAGTAGAGGGTGAAGATGTTGAAGTTGATAAAACAATTATTGAAGCCATCAGCGCCCCCCTGACCCATCTGATTCGAAATGCCATTGACCATGGGATTGAAATGCCCGAAGAGAGGCGGCTTGCCAACAAGGACACAAAAGGAAAAGTTATATTGCGTGCCGGCCATGAAGCAGGCATGGTCATTCTGGAGGTCATTGATGACGGCCGCGGCATGAGTACCGCAAATATTACCGCCTCTTTGGTGAAGAAAGGATTGCTTGCTGAAAACCAGGCACAACACCTGAGCGAAAAAGAAAAATTACATCTCATTTTTTTACCGGGATTCTCAACTGCCGAGTCTGTGACCGATATTTCCGGCCGAGGTGTTGGCATGGATGTAGTGAAAACCAATCTCGACAAGCTGGGCGGACAAATTGAACTCTCTTCAAAGCCGGGTAAAGGAACCGCCATCCGAATCAAACTGCCGCTCACCTTGGCTATTATTTCCGCTCAGATCATTATCTGCGGACAACAACGCTATTCAATACCCCAGGTAAACCTTGAAGAACTTCTTCGTGTCCCGCCCAACGAGATAAAAGATCGGGTTGAGTTAGTCGGCAAGGCTGCTGTATTGAAGCTACGCGGAAAGCTGCTTCCTCTTGTCAAACTGGTGGATGTACTTGGCGGAGCAAATGACTACGTGGATGAAAGTACGGGGGACATCAAACAAGACCGACGAAAAAATATTGCTGATCGACGGTCTCTGCGAACGGTGCTCGGGCAACAACCGGAAGAAGTTGACATTGGCGAGAAACAAACAAACAAAGGCACAGTTGTACGTACCAGCAAAGAGCGTAGGCGGCGCAAAAGCGGCACCCTGTATATTGCAATAGTCAATACCGGAACATTGGAATACGGACTTGTCGTCGACGCATTAAAAGAAGCAGAGGAGATAGTTGTCAAGCCGTTGGGACGTCACTTGAAAGCGAGCAGGAAATACTCCGGCGCCACAATCATGGGAGACGGTTGTGTTTCACTCATCCTTGATGTGGGTAACATAGCAAAACAGGCAGGACTTCTTTCTTTTGAAAATTCTGAGCGGTCCATGCAGTTAAGTAAGGAGCTGGAAAATTCTGCCCGTCAACGTGAGGACATGCAATCGTTTCTTTTATTCAGAAATGGCGGGTCGGATCAGTTTGCCGTCCCTTTAAACCTGGTATTGCGCGTGATCCAAATACATGCCTCGGAAATTGAATATACCATCGGTAAGCGAGTACTTCAATATCGCGGAGAAAGCGTGCCGCTCTATTCACTTGATGAGGTTGTAGATATTGCTCCTTGTGGAGATCGTGAAGATTTTCTGGTCATTCTTTTTCAGGTAACGGGAAGGCACGTAGGACTGCTGGCAACACAACCGGTCAATTCAAGAGAAATAGCCATATCCATTGATGAAAAACCACAACAAGAGCCCGGTATCATGGGCTCTGTAATAATAGACAAAAAAACCACATTGCTGGTGAACATTCATGAAGTTGTAAAAATTCTCAGCCCGCACTGGTTCAAGCCCAACAACCAGATGCAGGTAAAAGGCAGGCATACTATTCTGATTGCAGAAGATTCGGCGTTCTTTCAAACCCAGGTTGCAAAAACTTTGGAAGAAGAAGGCTTTAAAACAATCATAGCTGAGGATGGTCAAGCAGCTTGGGAAAAACTGGTGGAGAATGCCGAGGTGGTTTCCCTACTGGTAACAGATATTGAGATGCCGCGGCTGAATGGGTTTAAGCTTACCGAAAAGATTAGAGAAAGTGATCGCTTCATAAACCTGCCGATTATTGCACTTACAACGTTGGCAGGAAACGATGACTATCAAAGAGGAAAGGAAGCCGGTGTCAATGAATACCTCGTAAAATTTGACCGGGATCTGCTCATAGAAAATGTACTCAAACTGCTTGCAGTACGATAGGATTTCTTACCCCATTCAAGGGTAACATCAATGCAATATCAAAACACTATATCTTCACAACACAATGAGACCATAGACCTCCTTGTTTTCTTTATTGGCGAATTTCGCTGTGGAATAGATATCCTGGAAATCGAAGGTATAAATTTGGTACCTCTCATTACACCGGTGTACAACGAACCGGATTATGTGAAAGGATTGCTCAACCTGCGCGGTCAGGTTGTCACGGTTTTGGATCTGGGAAAACGGCTAGGCTTTGACAATTCTACAATAACGAAAAAAAGCAGAATCATTATCATAAAATCGGAAGCCGAATACCTTGGTCTGCTTGTCGATTCCGTTTCAGATGTCCTGCCAGTCGAGGTGCAGTTTGTGGAAATCCCCCCTGAGAACACCCTGGAAGGCAAGGAGCCCTATTTCAGCGGGATAGTAAAAAACGAAAACAAATTGACGGCCATTCTTGATGTCAGGAAAATTATTACAGCTGATATTTGACGGATGAGTTCCTTCAAAACCGCATCAAAAAGTGATCAGGCTAATAGTTTGGGACCATTACGCCTTTTAATTGTTGACGACTCAACCTTACAAAGAAAAATAATCAAAGACGCCCTCTCTCCTCTTCCCGGAGTGGAAGTCAGTAGTTGGAACGACATCAATCGGCAAAGACGCACTATTAAGAATAGCATCATTACAACCAGATATTGTCACCCTTGACGTAGAAATGCCAGATATGAATGGCATTGAGGTGTTAACCGAGCTGGAAAAAAGTGCTTTTTCCGGAGCTGTGATCATGGTGAGCACTTACACGGAAAAGGGTGCGCCTCTCACTCTTAAGGCATTGGAGCTTGGCGCCTTTGATTTTATCCTCAAACCCTCTTTGTCATCAATGGAGGCCAATCTTGCCATACTTCGTGAAAGATTTCTTCCGATGGCGGAAGCGCTGGCCCAGCGCAAAAAAATTAATCGTCTCTTACTGGGAAACGTTGAACAGGATGAAAAGGGCCCGCTCGCTCATTTCCAAGACGTTATTTCCCGGCCGTCCGATATTTCCATAAAAGGAAATGCGATAACAACTACTCCCCAGATCATTGCAATTGGTGTTTCAACCGGGGGACCTAAAGCGCTGGCTGAGATCATCCCAAAATTTCCCCGCCGATTATTGGTTCCCATAGTAATCGTTCAGCATATGCCTCAGGAGTTCACCGCCGAGTTTGCGAGAAATTTAAACGCAAAAAGCCGGTTAACGGTAAAAGAAGCTGAAAATGGCGAGGCACTTCATGCCGGCACGGTCTACATTGCTCCCGGAGGCAGACAGTTGAGGGTTGTCCAAGCCGTCTCAGAAAAAATTATCCAGGTTACCGACGACCCGCCGGCAAACGGCTGCAAACCATCGGTGGACTACTGTTTTCGCTCAATTGCCAAGCTATACGGCAGTAAGGCAATGGGTATAGTCTTAACCGGCATGGGAAGAGACGGCGCTGTTGGTGCTCAGGTCATGAAAAGCTATGGCGCTAGAATTATGGTCCAGGATGAAACAACATCTGTCGTCTTCGGCATGCCCAAGGCCGTAATTGATGCCGGTGCTGCCGACTTGGTCTGCCCTTTGCACAAAATGTCGGATGAAATAGACCACGCCTTGAATGGGTGATACCTTGTCGTATACTCTCCCAACCATAACACCTGAAGAAATTCGCCTTTTCCGTAAATATATCTACAAGATCTGTGGGATAGAGCTTGGCCGGGACAAAGGGTATCTCCTGGAAAACAGGTTTTTCGGCATATTGAAAGAACTTGAATGTGCTTCCTTTACAGACCTCCACAACCTGAGCAGAAATAACAGCAGCAAGGTTCTTGAGAAAAGGCTGATTGATGCCATCACCACCCATGAAACTTCTTTTTTTCGCGACAATGCACTCTTTGAGCTGTTGAAACAAAAAATCATCCCTGATCTCACTGCATACCGTTATCAGGGGAAACAAGATGGTTCCTTACCGATACCGCTGAGTATCTGGAGTGCCGCCTGTTCAACCGGACAGGAGATCTACAGTATTGCCATTGTATTGAAAGAGTTATTTGAAGAGCTGGGAAACTATCGCATCAGGTTGCTGGGAAGTGACATCTCTGAGGATTCGATACAGCAAGCCAATGCCGGGCAGTATAACGGGTTTGAAATGAATCGAGGCCTGAGCCAAAATCGAATTGCACGGTTTTTTCGAAAAGAAGGTGACTGTTGGACAGTAAAAGATGATGTCAAATCCTTGGTCAGCTTCCAATGCATGAACCTAATGGATTCTTTTCAGCAGTTGGGAAAATTTGACATCATTTTCTGCCGCAACCTGGCGGTATATTTTCCACAGGATGATCGGAGAAAATTTTTCAAACGCATGGCGACGTCTATGCATTCTCATGGCTACCTGGTTGTTGGCTCGACAGAATCACTCAGCGATTTACATGATATCTTCATCGGTACACAACACATGGGTGCGTCCTATTATCAATTACGGCCACAAAGCGACACTACGCCCGCTCGGAAACATTAATAAAATTAGCGATGAGCCACTTAATTTCCCGAGAAAGTTGCGCTAAAGAATCAGCACTTTGCTTGAGCTCTACTCCGCTGGTGGAGACGTCATTGTTTTTCATGCTCACCTCAGCAATATCGGTAGCTATATCCTTTACCGATCGTGAACTCTGCGACATATT
>CALZIH010000280.1 GCA_945787305.1 uncultured Desulfobulbaceae bacterium
CGGCCTCTTCCGCGTCGTCCACCTCAACAGCCTGAAGTCTTCGTAGACCAGCAAGTTGTACCGGAGGATGGAGAAGTAGTTGAGGAAACTGGAGAAGAGCAGGCCGTGGAATAAGAAGAAATATTTTGCAAAGGGGGCACCCACCATCCGGCTTGACCGTGTCGGTGCCTCCTAACCAATGCCGTCTCTTTGGCTAAAACGGAGTAGGAGTGGTAATGCTTTAATGGCGTATTTGTTACGTCCTCTCCGAATGCCTTTTAATGCCGGATTATAAAAACGTACTTCAGGGTCGCCCCCAGACCTGGTTTACACAGCTCCTGTTGAACAACGCCGACCCGTGTACATGTACTTCTCTCTGAAGTGCTCAGGCTACATTGGGAATTGACACCTGGCTGACAAAGACCGGGTTGTCCATAAGAGCCTTGAGATCAGTGAAATACAGCCCGCCAAAATCCTCTTGGCACTCAGGGCAGCCCCGAAGCCAGAGTATGTTGTGACGATATTGATTTTTGGCAAACTTCCTATAGAGCCACTGGCTGCCACAGCAATCAAAGCAATAGAAAAGAGTCCAGTCGTTTCCCTGCAGAGCTTCTGCGCACTCTGCACACACCGGGACGATCATTTCTCGTACAGCGACCTCCTCAATGTCATTGACGGTATAGCCAAAAGGCTGGATAATGTAATCCACCGCAGCTCGTTTTTCATGGTGGGTATCGGGACCATGATTGAGTTCGCAACACTCAGTTTCCAGTTGGGCCAGCAGAGCCAGTTTTTCTGTGGCATCCATGTTTTCCCTCCGGGGTGTTGAATTTGTCGGGTGTTCCTCAATGTTGAGGAAAGAGTGCCTTTGGAGAGAAATAAGCAATTACTGTTCCGTGCCGTATAAAAAGCAAGCATTTTCAGGGTGTTAGTTGAGGGGCGCTAAGCAAAGCGTTAACGTCTTGTAGTGAGAGAAATGACACTAAGTCAAAGGGTTATCCGTGAACCGGGGCTCATATAAAATTGAGCGTTCACTCAATAAAATAATTTTTCTTTTATTTTTAACAGGTAAGTTGAAGCGGCTGAGTGACAAAAAGGGTCACAAAGTGGCAGGGGAGACGTAATTTGTCACTTCTGGTGACGAACAGTTGTAAAACTTTTAAATAGAGTGTGTAAAAACTTTTTACATTTCCAGGAGGGCGATTGTATTTGTATGGTGGCCGCGCATGATATCCTATCCCATCCAGAGCTTCCGGGCTGGGTCCTGAAACAGGAGATGGTTGGTAAAAGAATCAACGTAGGCCAAGGTTTACCTGTCTCGTACCTGGTTTGTACCTGTCGATAAATAATCTTTTTGTCCAATCTCATTGTTAAACGCAAAAAATATCCTGAAGATATCCTGCCTGTGGTAATTTTTTTATATGCTTCGGCGCCTACACTTCCCTGAACATGATTAAAAAAGCTCATCTATGTACAGATACTGGTTTGGCTGTGGGCTTGGGGAATCTGTGTTGCGGTGAAGGAATAAAGATGAACTCGTAAAAAGTCGAAAACGACATTTGTACTGTAGTGAAATACAGCAACTTATGACATTTCCGCCGTCGGTGGCGAGGCTTTTTACGACACCGACAATCAAGAGAAGTATTCTTCTTATTTTTCGATAAAATTCCAATGCCATGCTTCCCATTGCATCTTCATTGAGTTGAACTGGGAATAGGTTTCTTCGAATCCAAAAAGTCGACCATTTTCCCGAAGCCAGGCATAATCCGGCGTATCGGCAAAACGCCAGTTGCTCGGGAAAAAATCAACAGCGGTGCCGAGCACATGCTGCGAATAACCGGGCGGAGCGACATAACGGATGATATCGTCAAACGTTCGCCCCTTGTCAAGCATCCGCTTGAAAATGCGTTTTTGGTACCTTTCGCTCCGGTAAGCCGATTCCACTTGCAGGGTAATTCCCTCTTTTTCTGCCGCCTGCAGGAGCTCGACCAGGGGCTGGTGCGCTGTAGCCAGGATGTAGATTTTGCTCCCCTTATGGGTATATTTAACCGGGATCTGGCGAAAATCAGAGTAGTTAAGCTCCGGAGCAATAACCTTTTTCCCGATCCATTGGGGGGGGATTTTGTGCGTAGTGCCGTTGATGACCACGATTTCCTGCTGTTCATCAGTTACGATATTTTCAGATGGGGAAAGCGACTCCTGGAGAGTGGCTGAAACACTGGAGTTACAGGCGGACATTACCGTACTGACCAGAACCAGCACAATCGGGAAAAAAACGGCGCCCCGATGAAGAAAATGTATTATGAAATGCATTGACTTTATACTCGAGATGAAATTTGTTGGTTACAGGTAACTAACAGAAGCAAATGGCTGCGGCAATCACTATTCTTGCAAACGGTTTTCAGTGGCCGGAGTCTCCTGGACGATATTTTAGAGATGGCTGGCGGCTTTTATTATACTAAAATAATGATTATGACTGCTGCCTACAATGTACTTCCTGTTGATTGAGAGAAAATGTTTATAAGATTTATAATGATATTGTTGTTCGCCCTGCTGCCTTGCGGGGCGTATTCCCAGTCCTGCCAATACGATCTGGTCTACATCTGGGACAAGAACCTGGATAACGTGCTTGATTACCAGGATCGGCTTGCAGATATGATGGACCCTGAAGATGCTGCGAACCTGCGCATTGTCCGTCGTGATAAGGGTGAGTTCGGTTTGATCTACAATCATAACGGGACAAGTCGCAGCGCCGGCCAACTGATGGTCGAGCATAGCATGATGCTCAGCAAGGCGGGTATGGTCGATTGTTTTGCCGTCGAAGATAAGGGGTATTATGAGCTGTACAATGTCAGTTACGGCGTCGGACCAAATCTTGAAAGCCTGAAAAAACTCTACAGTAAAGTATATCAGTACCTTGGCAAGGATGTGGGCAAGAATCTCTTTATCGAACAAGTATCCCCTGACAGATACACGTTGATATACCGTAGGCGCGGTGACCGTACCTCTACCCATACGGTTGCAAGAAGGCATGCACGAGTCTTAAAAAGACAGGGTGTTTCCACGGCAATTGTCGCCGAGAGAAATAATCCTGTCGTCTTTGGTGAATCCTCGCATCTGGACGGTGAAGTACCGGTTGTTGTCATAAAGGAATCGGCAAAAAAAGAAACTGATGCAAAAGTTCCTCCATCGGTCCCAAAATATACAAAGCCGACAATGTCCCCAAAAGTCGTTCAGACGTCTTCAAGTGCGAAGGCAAAAAACGTCGAACAGGCCATTGAAGCATTAATCAAGGATTTGCGTAAAAAAGGGAAGCTTGCCAGCGATGAGCGAACCGGGTGGATGGTCTATGATCTGACCAGGAGAGAAAGTCTGGCAGACATCAATGGCGAAATACGGTTCCAGGCGGCAAGTATGATCAAGCCCTTTGTGGCCCTGGCTTTTTTTCACCGGGTCAAAAAGGGGGAATTGATCTACGGTCCGAAGAGCCGCAGAAACATGGAACTCATGATCCAGCGCAGCAATAATAAAGCCACCAACTGGGTTATGCGAACGGCTGGAGGGCCGTCCCGGATCAACGACATCCTCCGGACGCATTATAAGGATATTTTTAAAAATACCGTGATCACCGAATATATTCCGCCGGGCGGGCGAACCTATAAAAACGTAGCCCTACCGTCCGACTATGTCCGTTTCCTCCTGGCTCTCTGGGACGATGAGTTGCCGTACAGCAAGGAGGTCCGTCGACTGATGTCCCTTCCCAGCCGTGACCGGCTCTATGACAACACCCCTATCCCCCAAGGCACCCTTGTCTACAACAAAACCGGATCGACTGCTCACCTCTGCGGTGATATGGGCATCCTTGTCCCCCGTGACAAATCGGGCAACCGTTTCCCGTATGCCTTGGTCGGTATTATCCAGCGGGATTCCAGGCCTGATGATTACGGCAACTGGATGCTCACCCGCGGGAATGTGATCAGGCAGGTGTCCACCCTTGTGTATAAGGAAATGAAAAAGCAGTACCGATTATTGTAAGGTAA
>CALZIH010000281.1 GCA_945787305.1 uncultured Desulfobulbaceae bacterium
CTGATACCGGCGTTAATTACTTTGTAGTAGAGGTCTCGGGAGTGGAGTTCATCTTCGAGAAGGGAAGGGTAGGCAGCGTCTTCCGTTACCCCCTATCCGGCACTCAACGAGTTGCCCACTGCAATAATTTTGCCTCGCATCGGTTGCACATCTCTCTTTATAATCTTATCCGGCGTATCGTCTGGCTGCTCGCAAGCTGTTGTCATAAAGACCAGCAAGAGCAGGTATATCATCGAATTTGGCTTCCACCACCTGGTTGTTCTTTTATTCTGTTGAAATGAAATTCGCATTAGCCGTTCTCTTGCTGAAGGAATTTTCCGGGCTTCTGCCGCATAATGGGAAGTGAAGCCAGCCAGCCTACCGCTGTGGTCAGGACCATTACGGCACACAACATCAACAGGCTTGCCTGGGGCATCACCCGGTAGGCAATGTCAAGTTGGTGGGTACAGATAAGCCAGCTGGCAAGTTGCGAGAGCAACAGAGCAATTGCGCCGCTGGTGCAGCCGAGGATGAGGTTTTCCAGATTGAAGAATCCGACGACAAATCGTTTTGGCGCACCGAGGATTTTAAAATACACAGCCTCTCTGATTCGTATGGCGCGGGTAGCAAGAATTGAGCTGATGACGAGCAACAAGCCAGCGAGAATACTAAAGAAGGCGAAAAGTCGGACAATGATGGAGAGTTTCCCCAATACCTCGCCGACCATGGCCATGGTTTCACTGATGTCGATGACGGAAACGTTGGGGAACCTGCCGGATATTTTACGTTGGATAACTGATTTGTCCGCAGGTGAGACCCGAATACCGGTGAAAATGGTCTGCGGCGCTTTTGCAAGTATTTCATCGGGAAAGACAAAAACAAAGAATGGCCGCATCGGTTTTTCTGTGCGGCTGCGAATGCTTGCGACTGTTGCCTGCAAGGGGAGCCCCTGGATAGTAAAGGTAATGGAGTCGCCCGGTTTGATGCCTGCCGGTTCGGCAACGTATTGCAGAACAGAAACCTGCGGGCCGTTGATGTCCTGGCGAAAGAGGGTCTTTCCGTGCAGTAGCTTCTCGTCGTCCAGAAGCGATTTACGATAGCTCAGACTGAACGGTCGAGCCAGATTATCACCTTTTCGTTGCCGTTCCTTTTTTCGGTCAATGGCCTTGCCATTAATTGCCGTAACCCGTCCTCGGACAATGGGGTAGTATTGGGTTGCTTTACCCAGTGTGTTTTTAAAATCCTCCAGCTGGTTTGGTTGGATATCGATGAAGTAGACATTAGGCGCATCCTGAGGAAAAGAACTGATAAAGGCATGGTCAAGGTTCTGTTCAACTAAGAATATGCTGAAGATGAGGGATGTGGAAGCTGAGAGCGTTATGATAATCGCCCTGGTTGCACTTGATCGCCGAAACAGTCCCCGAAAGGCCTGGCGCAGGAGGAGGGTACGAAATCGGGTCCGCTTGTAGAAACTTAATGTCACATGTGTCAGAATACCGCTTGCCGCCAGCAGGGCAAGGGAGCCAAGGAAAAAATATATGCCGGTGCGAACATCCTGTACCTGCCGGAAAACCATGATGAGAAAGAAGGAGACGATGACTATGGTCGGTAAAATGTATATTCGCTTTGATGGGGGAGGGACTTGAGCTTCGGCAAAAATAACCGCCGGCTTGATGTCTCGGAGCCTGGCAAGCGGCAAAAAGGTGAAGACGCCGATGATGACGACGCCAAGTAAAAAGGCCTTGATCAGTGCCTCCCAGGAGAGCGAAAAGGTTATACCAGTGGGCAGGATGTCAGCAGCCAGAACGAGAAGCGTTTTCTGTAAAGCAATGCCGAGAATGACCCCGGCGATGGTTCCGATGCAACCGATTCCAAGCAGGATAATAAAATAATTGGCAAGGATGTACCGATAGCCGGCGCCGAGGATTTTAAGGGTCGCGATGGCCTTACTCCGGTTGAGCAGTAATGCGGTCACCGTGCTCTGGATACCGATCCCTGCAAGAAGCATAGTGAAGACGGCAATAAGGCTAAGGAAAAAGAGAAAGTTGTCAAGGAATCGCTGGACGCGCGATTGTGCTGAATCATAGGTGTCGAGTCGCACCTGTTCTTTTTCTGTGGGCTCTTGTAGCTCTTTGGCAATGGCAGCAATCTGTACTTCGTTTTCGACTTTAAGGAGCATCGCATATCTGATGCGGCTGCCTTTTTGAATGAGGTCCATGGCAGGGAGGTCCTCGGCGGCGGCAAAGAGTCTGGGGCCGAGTGCAAAAAAATCTATTGGTCGATCAGGTTCGCGTACAACAACATCGGCAATTACTGCCGTTGTGCGCCCTATGCGCAACTTGTCGCCGATTGCAAGCTGTAACCTGTCGAGCAGCGATTGTTCGACAACGATGCTGCCGGGTTGAAGCACTTCGGCAAAAGGCCTTCCTGAAAGTAATTCCACCTTTCCATAGAAAGGGTACAGAGCCTCCACTGCCTTGATATGCGTTAGCAGGGATTCTTCCCTGTCAACAGGCCGCACCATGGAGTAAAAGGTGTAGGTGCGGGCCATTTCCATGGCATAACGGTGTCGCAGCCTGTCGATGGATTCAAGAATTGTGTTGGAAAAAGGGAGGTTGGACTTGAGGACGACATCAGCGGCCGCCAGGCTGCGCGCATCTTGGCGCATAACCCTGTCGACGCTTTCCGATAGACCGCGTTCCGCCACAAGACTGATCATGGCAAGGGCTACGCAAATGGTGAAAAGAACAGCTTGCTTTCCCAGGGCGCGGATTTCCCGACGAATGAAGCGGTAATGCAGTATTTTGTCAGGGTACTCAGCAGCTGTCTGCAATGATATGGCCATCTTCAAGGGTTACCATACGATCCGCCATTTCCGCTATTTTCTGATTATGGGTTACCATAAGCAGGGTGGTTTCTCGGGTCCGGTGCAGTTTGAGGAGCAATTCCAACACCAGTTCGCCATTTACCGAGTCGAGATTGCCGGTCGGTTCATCGGCAAAGATGATGCGCGGATCATTGATGATGGCTCTGCAAATGGCTATCCGCTGTTTTTCGCCGCCGGAGAGCTGGCTGGGATAGTTGTCGCTTCGTTGTAAAAGGCCCACATGGCCTAAAAGTTTTTTTCCTTTGTTTTCCGCTTCCGGGTCGCCGCACAATTCGGCGGGGAAAATAACATTCTCCATGGCTGTCAGCGATGGGACCAGGTGAAAAGATTGAAAGACAAAACCAAAGGTCCGGTTGCGTAGTGGAGCCAGGCGGTCTTCAGACCATTGGGTGATGTCCTTTTCCTGGACAAAGATACGGCCGGATGTCGGTGTGTCCAAACCAGACAGCAGGGTCAGCAGGGTTGTTTTGCCGCTGCCGCTTTTGCCGTTAATGGCAACGAACTCTCCGGGGGCCACTGCAAAATTAATTTGGTCCAGAACGGATATCTCTCGCTCGCCGATGTGAAAACGTTTTGTCAGGTTTCGTGCTTCAAGCATCATGGAACGTTATCGTTTCGTCAGGGGAGAAGTCAGTTGTATACCTTCATACCTTAACAGAGACCGCAACTTTTTATCCTGGTCAAGAATTGGGACCTGACTTTCAGCCAAGGGATATCTCTTCGCCGCCAACCAGTTGGAGAACACGGTCAACCTTGAAGCGAACCATGTATTTTTCGCCCAGCGCCTTGTCCTGTTCAGGACTCAGGTGCCTTCGGGTCATGGCTTCGATAAGGTCATGGTCGGTGCTTTCATCAATTTTGCTGAGAAAGAGTCGAACCCCTTTATACCCTTGCCCTGTTTCCAAAAAAAGGTAGCCGGCATGGTAATTTTCCTGCAGGTTGTTGTGGGTCAGGCGATCGCGCATGATGAAGGCCAACTCGTCGTCACTTAGCACATGCGGTGTTGAGTAGATTGCCATGTCTACAACGCCTGCCTTGTTACTGGTGGCAATGACGCCGGTTCCCTTGTGTTCGCTAAAGTAATCATTAAGATTCATATCTTTACATATCCTTTTGGTGTACAAATGGTTGTCAGGCGCTTACAGCGTAATTTAATTATTCCGTTGAACTTTTGCATAAAAAAACTCCTCCAGCGGTCGAGTTTTCGGTGTTCGTTATCAATAGAACTTACTGCTCAAGACCGTCTACCTTAATACCTCTTGCCGCTAGATCACGACAAACCTTATTGAGTTGACTGGTGTTACAGTCCGATATTTCAAAAGTGTCGTTAACTCCATCGTTAAAGGAAAAGGTCACTTTGTTGCCTTTTTTCAAGGTGACTTTGTTGAGGTAATTTTCATCCAGCCAGGGGGTAAGACTTTCAGTGAAATGATTGAGGCTGCATTTTTTCATGGCTTTATCCTCTGCATTGAAGAAAGGCACCCGTTTCACCAGAGGAAAAGGGTGCCTGTAATGCTGCTACCAGCGTTCGGTTCCTATGATGAGACTCACGTCGGAACAGGCTGCCCGTTCATTAGCGGAAAGCTCTTGTCCATCGACAAAGTCATCCCGGATTGCATCGGCTGAGCAAACCAGCTCTCTTCTTTCTTCGTCTCTAATCCAAATGAGTGATTCATATCCAGACATGGTATACCTCCATGAAATTTTAGGTATTGGTTTTTTGTCTTGCCTAAGAAAGTAGTCATTATTCATCCGCTGACAATGGGGAAATTAGCAGGGTGTAATAATAGCAGATACTATCATTTGGTTAGCTTGGAGAGGATGAAACGAAAAGGCGAGGGTGAAGGTAGCGGTCATGACGAAGGGATTTTTTTCATCTTCGCTAGTAACATTTTACACACTATAAAAGTTTTATAGTCCACTAAGAAAATTGGTTTTGAAGGAGGTCAAATGCCACTTCAAAGACGTGTTCCTAAATTTGGATTTACAAATATTAACCGTAAAGAATTCCAAGGAATAAACCTAGATGTTTTACAGCAATTGGTTGATGATAA
>CALZIH010000282.1 GCA_945787305.1 uncultured Desulfobulbaceae bacterium
CAGCGACTAGTCCTGTAGCTTCAAAATTCAGGTAGAGTGACCGGTTATCAAGGTTAACGGTACCAATACCGGCCAGTGTATCGTCCACCAGAATCACTTTCTGGTGCATGAAGCGATCACGGTAGCGAAAGAGTCGAGCCCCACAACTGGTCATGGCGTCATAATAGGTGAACGAAGCTGCTTCGACAAAACGTTGGTCTGCCTTGCCCGGGAGCAGAATTCGAACATCGACCCCGCGTATGGCGGCAGCCTGGAGGGCACGAACCATGATATCATCGGGAACAAAATATGGACTTGTGAGCCACAATCGATAACGGGCCATGTTGACCAGTGTTGTGAAGAGCACACTGCAGTCTTTATTGCTATCTGCCGGCCCGGTATTGACAATAGCAACAGCCTGCCCATTGGTCTTGTCAGGTTCAGGTACCATGTTGCTCTGGGGAATGTTCCCTGTTGCCCAGAACCAGTCCTTAAGAAAAGTAAGTTGGATCTGCTGGACCCCTGGACCAACAATCTTCATATGGGTGTCTCGGTAACCAAGATATTCATCACCCAGATTGTGGCCACCGATAAATCCTGTTTTTCCATCGACAATAAGCAGTTTACGGTGGTTGCGAAAATTCACCTGGAAGCGATTATTTCTCCCCTGTGTTGTTTTGAACCCAGAGACCTCGATCCCTTCTGCATGCATAGCATCGAGATACGAATTGGGCAGCTTGATACTGCCGATCTCGTCATACAAAAAATGAACGCGTACACCACTGCGGGCTTTTTCAATAAGCGCATCACGTAAACGCCGACCACTGGCATCATCGCGGACAATATAAAACTGGACGAGTATATAGGCATCTGCCCCGGCAATTGCATCAAGCATTGCCTTGTAGGTTTCCTCGCCATCAATCAATAACGCTGTCCGGTTGCCCCGGGTAAAGGGAACCCCGGTTAAACACTGCGTCACCTTTTCGATGACCTCCAGGCCTGCCTGCGGTTTTGCGGCCAAGGCTGTAATCCTAGCATACCAATCATTCCATTGTTCACCAAAACGGGATTCTTTTTCCCGGACCGCCTCCGCATAGCCATGAAACCGGGTACGTCCAAAGAGAATATAGAGAGGAACCGTGACAACCGGCATCGAAATAAGGGCAATGAGCCAGGCGATCGACCCCTGGGATGATCTTGGTCTCATGACAGTATCAACGGCAAAGAGGAGTCCGAAAACTTCGGCGACAACAAAAATCGCCCCGATGATGGTTATGGAGTCCATCTCAATCATTTTGTGTCGGGACTATAAGACTCTGTTCAATTCGAGGTTGAATGACAGCAAGCAAGCTGGCATTTTCAAGATATGGGCAGGGTTTATCATAAGGAAAATTACGACATTGGGTAGGACGTGCCTCATGGATCGAACAGCGTTTACACATCCGGTCATTGGCAAGAAAGATACAGGAACCATCTTCCCTGGTTTTAAAGGTATTTTTCCCCTCAATATAGCGCTTACGGACCTCTCCATCCGTAATGTTGAAATGACGCGCCATGCGATTTATATCTTCGGCCATGATATAAAGGCTGGCACTTTCAATACGGTAGCAACAGTAACCGGGACAAAAATTGCAAAAGGTTTTATTTCCTGCCAGTGAGTACTCACGCTCTTCACTCATGGTCGAAACTCCCGGGCCTCAACGCCGAATCGACGCATAAGCCTCTGTAATGCCTGCCTTTCCATACCACACTGCCTGGCTGCCGCCGAAACATTGCCCTGGTTTATGGTCAGAACGTTTGCTATATAAGAACGGGTAAAAGAACCCATGACTTCCTCCTTGGCATCCTTGTACGGAAGATGGAGAAAACTGTTCTGCTTGATCATGGTATCACCATTGCCTATGCAAGGGTCCTGCCCCTCCTCGACAAGATCATTTGGAGTAATAACATTTCCATTGCAAAGCAGTACCGCTCGATTGATCGTATTCTGCAACTCCCGGATATTTCCACGCCAGGGCCTTCGTAACAGGCATTGCAACGCCTCGGGCATAAACTCCAGATCCTTACGACCATGCTCCTCACAAAAAATTTCCAGAAAATGTTGCGCAAGAAGTGGTATATCGTTACTGATTTCAGACAGACTCGGCATGACAACGCTCAACACGTTAAGCCGGTAATACAGATCCTCCCTGAACTCCCCTTTTCTCATTTTTTCTTCAAGATTCTGATTAGTTGATGCCAGCACCCGCACATCGACCGGATAGGTTCTGGTCTGCCCCAGGGGTTGAATCTCTTTTTCCTGTAACACCCTGAGCAACTTGGTCTGAATAGAAACCGGGATATCGGCAATTTCATCAAGGAGGATTGTCGAACCGTTGGCCTCGAGGAACAGGCCGTCTTTATCCTTGTCAGCGCCGGTAAATGCACCTTTTTTATAGCCGAACAACTCACTTTCCAATATCTGTTCCGGCAGGGCCGGACAATTGACGGTAATCATTCTCCGCCCTGCCCGCTTACTCATGGAATGCAAGGCCCTGGCGGCAAGCTCTTTCCCGGTGCCGGACTCACCCCGGATAAGGACTGTTGCCTTACTTGGGGCAAGACGTTTCAACAGGGCGAGAACCTGGACAATTTTTTTCGAACGGCCGACAAATCCTACTTCCTGATGGTGTTCAATCAGTCGATTATGCAGCTGCAGGTTCTCCCGCAGCAAGGTGGTCCGCTCTATTGCCCGCTCTATCGCCAGGACAATTCTATCGTTATCAAAAGGTTTTTCAAAGAAATCATAGGCGCCGTCTTTTAAAGCCTGAACCGCCATTTCAATGGTTCCGTAACCGGTCATGATAATACTGCTGACCGTTTGGTCGAGATCATGGAGTTTGCGCAAAAACTCAAGGCCATCTATCCCCGGCATCTTGATGTCGGTCAACACCACATCCGGCACCCATGTTTCAGCAATGAGCAGGGCCTCATGGGCTGATTCGGCAGCCTGTACAGAACAGCCACATTTTTTTGAAATAAGCTTGGTGAGCAGATTCAGCATATCGCGCTCATCATCAACGACCAGAACCTTTTTCTCCTTTAGCTGCCGTTCCATCTCTTTGCTCACCCTGCGTTACCGCTCATCGCCTGAAAACAGCTCTGGACAAAACGACCCGACACCGTATCGGCCATGGAAAACTGCAAGATATTTTCAGGTGGAAATGAGCCGGTCAATGCTAAAAATATATTTTGGGAAAGATTGGAAAGCATGGCTTCGAATTCTTTTTTTCTCTCTTCTGAAAGCCCGGTCTGTTGCCAGCGACAACGAAAGGGTCGATGTCTGAAGGCCATGCAATGCCCCCCTGAAGATAGTGGGCAAAATGTTTCGGTGGCGGCAAAAAGACCAGCAAAGTCTTCATCGATCAAAATCGGGTAACGGCGGTGCAGTGCTCGCACCGTTTTAATCACACCGATACACTCCATGGCCCTTTCAATTGCCTGGGTTCGGGCATCCTGGCTGAAAACAGCATTTATTTTAGCCTGGAGATAGATACTTTCCGCAAGCTTCAATTCAAAATACTGTTTACAACATGCTGCAGTAGTATCACCACAGGTTGATGCGCCGCCACAATCAACAAGCTCTTCGTCCAGCTCCTGGGCTATGGCTTCATATTCTTGAAAAAATGATGAAAGATCAACCGTACTCTGCGTCTCCAACCGCGGTTCGGCCAGAGCGAGGACACCTTCTTTCTTGTGAAACTTCCGTAACAGTTTCCATTGACTGTAGTTTGTTGGATTGGCACGGGTGTTCTTTAAAATTTTTTCAGCTTTTTTCAAGCCCAACCCCCTGCGCACGAGATAGGCAGATACAAGGGTCCCGGTCCGGCCATGGCCATGTCGACAATGGATGAGTATTTTCTTTTGCAGATACACGGCCTCGTCAAGCCACTCCTGCGCCTTTTCCATGGCCTCAATGGATGGTACGGACTCGTCGGCAACGGGGAGGTGATACACCTCAATTCCGGCCTTTTCCTCAATTTCATGCAGATCGGAAAATTTCGTGCAGATCGGAAAATTCCCCACAGAGATTAACAATCGCCACTATGTCCATATCCCTGATATCATCAAGCTCTTGATAGGACATTGGCGCATAGCCGGCGGCAATCTGACTGGTAATCCAGGTTGGTTGATACATACATTCAGGGGTAAGAATTACTATGTAAAAATCAGGCTGCCAGTGTAAAGGTATACTGACCCTTGAAAAACAGCTCCACACTTCGAGCAACGTCATCCTCTTCTTTAAGGACCATATCCATCAATTTCGTTGCGCCCAGTAAACGCCCAAGCATATCCAAAGCCTTGCACAGCTGTTTTGGATCAATTTCATGCAGCCGGGCATCAAGCAGGTCCGCCTTCACCGTAACCGTAAATCCCATACGGCTCAAGACCGTTTCGAGAAATTGCAATCGCAGGGTCCTGCCGGCATATTCGCCACCACCGCCGGCAAACCGAATCTGACAGTAATTGGTCCTTGGATCACCCCCACAAAGGGCATCAACCAGGGTAAAATGGTAACCGAAGCGCATATTAAGGTTCAGGTAATCCTGCCCGATAATGGCATAGGAAGCGAATGCACTGGAATTCTTCGTCACAACACCGCCGGCAAGCGTAACCTCATCAAAGGCCTTCCAGTCAAAATGACTATGCGATTGCCAGTCTATGCCCGGATGACTGAGCCCCTGCCAGAGGGCGAGAAAAGGACGACAACAAATATTTACCAGCACCACCGACTCAAGATGTTCGGAGCGTGGACAGAGTCCGCCACCGACATCCAGTAAATTAACAGCTAGGGGCAGGTCTGTCTGCAATCTTTTTTTGCTTCGGCTGCCGGTCTTCTCGCCAAGGGAGAACATGGTACGCACCGCCAGTTCATGGGTATAGCGGATAATATCATGCAGGGAGCGGCAGGCATCCGAACGAAAATCGTCACCTTCCGGATCCAGCAGATTAAGGGGGGTAATAAAATCCATGACCGCCCGCAGTTTACGAAAATATGGCAGGTCGCGGCCAGGTTGCCCTTGAGCGTCTGTGCAGATACCGGCAACAGAACCGGCATAAACCTGCCGCCTATCGGCATCAACAGTAATCAGCTGGCCGGGATGCAAAATCTTTGTGGCATCAGCCACTCCAATCAGCAAGGGGACGCCGAACTCTCGGCACACGGTGGCAAAATGTCCGGCTGTTGAGCCCTGTTCGGCAACCACAGCCACGATTCTGTTCAGGTATCGTACCAGGGCCGGCGGAGTTGAACGGGTAACCAGGACTGCACCCTGTTCAATCTGCTGCTCTGTCTTGTTAGACAGGACAACCACCTTACCGGTAGCCGTACCACCGGAAGCCTTCTCGCCACCGACCAGCAACACTTGCTCGCGTTTATCCAGGCCTGACTCCTTCTCCCGGACTGTAGCTATCTCTGCCTGTTGCAAGGGGCGGGCCTGGAGAATAAACAAGGCCCCGTCATCGGTTACGGCCCATTCAATATCCTGGGCACACCCATACAAACGCTCTATTTTCCTCGCCCACCTGCCAAGTTCAAGCAGTTGATCATCGGGCAGACAAAAATGTCCCTTACCTGCAGGTTCAAGTGCGCATTCCTGCAATCCGTCATCGGATACAACGAGTTTTGTTGTCTGCGTCCCTTGTACTTTACGGACAATGCCACCATGGCTGCGATCAATATAGGCGATATCACCCATTGCGCCGCCCCCGACCAGTGTTTCACCAAGACCATAAATCGCATGAACGGCTATCTCCTGAACACTGTTATGCTCTGGAACTGTTGTATAAACGACTCCACTTACAGACGCCTTCACCATGGAAAGAACCAACACCCCCATGGCGGCCTCCTCATCGGACAGCCCCAGGGTGATTCTGTACAACAGGGCTTCCGGAGAATATTTGGAAGCCAAGACCTTAAGATAAGCTGCCAGGATGTCTTTTTTGCCAACTGCAAGTTCGGTATGATACTGTCCGGCAAAAGAATGTTCTCCATCCTCGTTTACCGCGGAGGATCGTACTGCGCACAGTACAGGCGCACCAGCCTGCTTCTCCATTTGTTCATAGGCCAGTAGAATAGACTCGCTTACGGCTCCAGGAATTTCAGCAGAGGTAATAAGGGCTGTCAGCTTCCCGGAAATCTGCTGGAGGCCGAACATATCCTCAATATCGATCGCCGCCAGCAGGTCATCAACAGGTGCTCGCAAATTATTTTCTAACAGCACACGATTAAAAGCGTTGGCACTGATGACAAAGCCCTCTGGTATCCTGGCCTGCAATTCTTTTTGCAATCGTGCCAGGTTGTACGCCTTGTTGCCGGAAAGAGAGGGCGAATCAGTATCTGATAATCCGATTATATAGGGTTCCACTGGCAGTTGCTCCGGTGGAGCCAACAGAAAACGGGCATAAAAATCTATTTTTTTATAATACTGGCTAAGGGTAGCCGCCTCGGTCGGGTGCAACGGGGAAAGATGATCAACCATGGCAGCGACAGCGCCGGAAAACTCTGAGTACAGTTGATTTATACCAGCGGCATCCAGGCGTTTTCCGTCATGGTAGAGAAGTTCGATTTCCGCCATCAGGTCATGGCATCGACCATCCTGTTTCAGCAACTCCTTGAAAGCCTCATAGGTCTGCCTGAGCAAAACGCCCGGGGCGAAGATCCTATACGACCAATGCTTAAACAGGCTATTGAGCAGCATAATGTATGGAAAATAATTTATGGAAAATTAAAATGATCGAAACCCAGAAAGTCGATGGTGGTTGTCCTGCCGGTGTCCTCGGCAGCAAGATGCACCCCATTCCCTTCAACCATCTCCCCGACAGGATATAAGATATGATTGGATTGCGCCATCAACCCCTGCAACTTTTTTACTGCACCTGGTGGAGCCGTTAACACAAGCTCATAGTCTTCCCCTCCGGCTATCATCCAAGCCAGGGGATCATGATCTAACAACGAAGCTGCATTTTTCAGGATGGGATCAAGAGGCAGCTGCTGTTGATAAATCTTTGCCCCAAGCTTACTCCGGGTGCAGATATGGGCCAGATCTGTTGCCAGGCCATCGGAAAGGTCCATCATCGCATGAACCAATCCGCTTTCGGCGAGTAGCCTTCCCAGCTCAACCCTTGCCACGGGATCAAGATGTGCGTCATAGAGTTTTTTGAACTGCTCCTCCTTGCACAGATCCCGCTTGCAAAGTTCGAGTCCACCGGCAGCAAGGCCGAGAAAGCCTGTCACATAGACGATATCGCCGGCTTTAGCTCCATGCCTGTACAACACCTGGTCCGCCTGTGCCTCACCGACCACCGTCAACGTCAGGGTCACTCCGCATGGACTGCAGACGGTATCCCCGCCAATAAGAACGCAATCATACCGTTTGCACGCCTCAGCGACCCCCTGGCATAATTTCACCGCCCAGCCCTCTTCATAAGTAGACGGCAGGCCTAAGGAAAATAGAATGTGCAGGGGTTGCCCGCCCATGGCTGCAATATCACTGACATTAAC
>CALZIH010000283.1 GCA_945787305.1 uncultured Desulfobulbaceae bacterium
GTAATTTTGGTGATAAAATTTTGTGGTTGCCAGGCGGTCAGAGCCTGGGTTGGCATTTAATCATGGAGTTTTATAAAAAAACTTTATAGGTCGCAAAGATGTGTTAAATAAATTAACAGTTCTTGTGGCAATGGATAAAATCGTTTCTATGCTATTTTTGAAGTGGCAGAATGTGAGGTTAATGTTTGTATGTTTCCAGGGGACATCAAAGTAGTCTTGAGCATACTGGTAGGGGATGTGGTTAAAGAAATTGACGAAGCATATCAGGTGAGTGTCAGGTGAGTGGTTTTGTATTAGATATATTGAATGTTATATTCACTAAAATAGAAAAGTTTTTTTCCTTGACTTTAACCTGCCCGGGCCTTTATATATCACTGTTTTATGAATAACGGTTCAGTTGGGTTTCCGTTAAGTGAAACCATCTCAGCTGCGCTGAGAATCCAACTGGATTCAGCTATTGTTTTATATGGTAACTAGTCGGTTTATTTCTATTAACGGAAATTTAACAAGAGAGGATTATTATGTCTAAATTGGTAGCCCCCCATGGTGGTAAAGGTCTTGTCTGTGCTCTGCTTCACGGCAGCGAGCTTGAGGCAGAGAAAGAAAAAGCAGCAGGTCTGAAAAAAATCCAGGTCAGTGCCCGTGCCAAGGGTGACCTGATCATGATGGGTATCGGTGGTTTTTCTCCGCTTGATGGTTTCATGGGTCGCAACGACTGGAAAGGAGTTTGTGAGAACTTCCAGATGGCAGACGGAACCTTCTGGCCTGTACCCATCACCCTGGACGTTTCCAAAGACGAAGCCAATGCCATCAATACCGGCGACGAGATTGCCCTTGAGGCCGATGGCGAGATCATGGCGACCATGAAGGTTACCGAGAAGTACGAGATGACCGAAGCCGACAAGAAATGGGAATGTGAAAAAGTTTTCATGGGCGAAGGCGAAGAGTCTGTAGACGGTAAATTCTGGGAAATCGCTCCCGACGATCATCCCGGCGTTATCATGGTTATGAACCAGAAAGACGTTAATATTGCCGGTCCTGTTAAGGTCCTCTCCCAGGGTGAATATCCCAAAGAATACCCGGGCGTATACCTTACCCCTGCCGAGACCCGTGCCATGTTTGAAGAGCGCGGTTGGGCTAACGTTGCCGCCCTGCAGCTGCGTAACCCCATGCATCGTTCCCATGAGTTCCTGGCCAAGATTGCCATTGAAGTATGTGACGGCGTCCTGATTCACTCCCTGATCGGTAACCTCAAGGCTGGTGATATCCCCGCTGATACCCGTGTTAAGGCCATCGAGATCCTGATTGACAACTACTTTGTTAAAGATAACGCCATCAATGCAGGATATCCGCTTGATATGCGTTATGCTGGACCGCGTGAAGGTCTTCTCCATGCTACCTTCCGTCAGAACTATGGCGTCAACAACATGCTGATCGGTCGTGACCATGCCGGTGTTGGTGACTTCTACGGTCTGTTTGAAGCGCAGGAGATTTTTGACCGCATCCCGACCACCGGTGATGCCGGTAAAGACCTGCAATGTAAGCCCATGAAGATCGACTGGACCTTCTACTGTCACAAGTGTGACGGTATGGCTTCCCTGCGTACCTGCAACCACGGCAAAGACGATCGTGTTATCCTCTCCGGCACCAAGTTGCGTAAAGCACTTTCCGAGGGTGCTGAGATCGTGGATCATTTTGGTCGTAATGAGGTTCTGGACCACCTCAAGAAGTACTATGCAGGTTTGACCGAGAAAGTTGAAGTCAAAATGCAGGGTGCTGCTTCCGGAGAGTCCATGTAAGACATTTCGTTTTACACTGCTGTTAAGAGGGAGATGTCTTCGGGCATCTCCTTTTTTTTTAGTTTATTTTTGAGTTCATCTTCTTGTTAGGAATTATCCAATGTGTAAACAACAGGTCACAGTGGGCCTTGGTGCACGAAGCTACCCTATACTGATTCAGCCCGGACTGTTGCCGCAAATCGGTGTTGATCTCGCCGGTCGAAATATTGGCAAACGCTTTGCGGTTATCAGTGATGATCATGTCGCCGTTCTCTATGGAGAAATATTGTTGCAATCCCTTAGCGAAGCGGGTCTTGACGCCGAACTGATTACCTTTCCTCGCGGTGAGTCAAATAAGAATCTTCAGACTATCGCTTCGCTTGCCAGTGAACTTGCCAGGCGTGGATTTGATCGCAGCGATGCGCTGCTTGCTCTTGGCGGCGGGGTGACTGGCGACATGACCGGGTTTCTTGCCGCAGTCTATATGCGTGGCATTGCTTTTGTCCAGGTGCCGACCACTTTGCTGGCCCAGGTGGACAGTTCGGTCGGTGGCAAGACAGGTGTTGATATTCCCGAGGGGAAAAACCTGGTCGGTGCCTTTTATCAGCCTCAAGCTGTCTATATCGATCCCGATGTCCTCAAGACTCTACCTCACGATGAACTGCTTGGGGGCCTCGCGGAAGTTATCAAGTATGGTGTCATTCAGGACGAGGAGTTTTTTGATTTTCTCTCTACAAATCGTGAAGATATCCTTGCTCTTAAAGAGAATGCTATAATCCCTCTGATTGCCCGTTGCTGTGAGATTAAGGCCCAGGTGGTAGAGCAGGATGAGCGTGAAGGAGGGCTGCGTCGTATCCTGAATTTTGGTCATACCATCGGTCATGCCATTGAGGCTGCTTCCGACTTTACCCTGATTCACGGATTGTCCATTAGTATAGGTATGCGGGCTGCTGCCGATTTGGCTGTTCTTGGCGGACATCTTGTTCAGCAGGATGCCGAACGTCTACGCCGGCTCCTTGAATCCTTTGGTTTACCCGTTGTTATACCGTCCGCACTTGACCGTACTGCTATAAAAAAATTTCTCCAGGCCGATAAAAAGACCATTGGCGGGCGGGTATTTTTCGTTTTCCCCGAAGCCATAGGCCGGGTTGTCATTACCGACAAGGTAGAAGAAACGGATCTTGACGAGGTTCTCGGCAAGAATTAATGTACGACCAATGAATGATTTATGGGCTACCTTTTGTCTGTTCGACAAGCGAGCGTTAAAACCTATGCAGTAGAGTGAGTATAAACGATGCCGATTTACGAGTTTTTTTGTAAAGATTGCAACACTATATTTAATTTTTTTTCAAGCCGTCCCAATAGCGAAAAACGGCCTGGTTGCCCTAAGTGTGGTCGTGAGGAACTTGAAAAAATGATGTCTACCTTTGCCACCATTGGTAAGGCCAAAGAGGAGGGTGACGATCCCCTTGCCGGACTTGATGAAACTAAGATGGAGCAAGCCTTTGAAGGGCTCATGCGTGAGGCCGAACATATCAATGAAGAAGATCCCCGGCAAATGGCAACCCTGATGCGTAAATTTTCCGACAAGACCGGGATATCTCTTGGCGATCAGATGGAAGAGGCGCTGTCGCGTATGGAAGCAGGGGAGGACCCTGACCAGGTCGAAAAGGACATGGGAGATTTGCTGGGGGCAGACGATGCCTTTTCCCTTGAAGCGATGAAGAAAAAGGTACGTTCCGGGCCCAGACCACCGGTACACGATGAGAAGTTATACGAGTTGTAACCTCATCATCCATCAGTCATGGGTACGGTAGCTCACGCATGACTGATCTTATATCCTTTGTGGTCCAGCCGGGTCACGATTTCCGAACCGATTTCCACAACCCGATCCTGCAGAATCTCGGTCAGTTCAATTCCCAGAGAGATCTCCTCCGGGACTGCACAGAGAAAATCAACGTTTCGCGGTGCCTTGTCGCGCAGCCTGCAGATATCAATAATCTCTAGAATCCCCAACTGATGGGGTGACATGGACGTTTGGATGGTTTTGCTGCTGATGTCGTTGCCGTTGAGATATTTAAGTGATCCCGGTGGCTTATTTGATTTGATGACATCGATCACCATGACCCAATCTGCCTTTTCAAGTATGGGGCCCAAATAAATGCCTGCGGTACCTGCATCATGGAGTTGCACACGTTCAGGGAACCTATAGGTCCTCTGAAGGTATTTAATCA
>CALZIH010000284.1:0-4750 GCA_945787305.1 uncultured Desulfobulbaceae bacterium
CAAGGGTTGCCGTACCAGTGCAATCACTTCATCAATACGACGACATCCCAGAGCATAGATCTCATCGATGGCCTGGCCATTATCCGCCTGCAGGTTACAGACAATGGTCAAGGTCTGCTGGATGGAATCATGGATCAGGACCAACCGCGGGATGATAAAAGCGCTTTCGGGTTGTTTGAGCTGCGGATGCCTGTCCGGGATTTCTTCAACAAAACGCACCATATCGTATCCAAGAAACCCGACCGCACCTCCGTAGAACCTTGGTAAATCGGGCAGGTCAGCAGTTTCAAAAGATTCGAGCAGCCGCTTCAGTTCATCCAATGGATTACAGTCAAAAATCTCTTCCGACTCCTTACCCTGATCCGGCCAGTTCAGAGTTGCCGTATCGCCACGACTGGTGAACGTTACCAGGGGATCAAGGCCGATGAAGGAATAGCGACCCCATTTTTCACCCCCCTCCATGGACTCAAAGAGGAAGGCATGCTGCCGCTCACCGGCAACCTTGGCAAACAAGGTGAGCGGTGTATCCAAATCGGCAATAATTGTTCGATAAACGGGTACAAGCCCGGAACGACCAATCATATCGGTAAAACTTTCCAGATCCGGTAAATACATAACTATTGGTAGCGCAAGATATTCTGCGTTGTCATATTCTTTTACTTTTCAACGATACGGGAAGAGAGTCAGGCTACACTAGCCGGTGGATTGCATTATCCGAGAGTAACGCAACGTACGGGCTCACTGACACCCCTCAGAAAGAAATTAAACAACTTGATTTTAGAGGAGAACAATACAAAAAAAAAGCCATGGAAGCAGTATGAATAGTACCTTTGGCCGCAGTTTTTTGGATAACGGGAACCGCATGGGCCAATGCCGCCTGCGCCTCATCTTCCAAGCCTGCAACAAGTGCTTCTTCCACCTGGCGAATAGCGGTTTTCATGGTGGACTTGTTCTTACGGTTACGAAGACGACGCACCTTGGACTGGCGGTCTCTTTTCATTGCGGACTTATGATTAGCCATTGATAACTCCTTAATATTTCCCTGACGGGCTGATCGATTATTTTTATAAACTGTTGTTAATATCGAACTTACGAGTCTATGTCAAGGATATTCATCAATCAGGCAGCATCAATCCTGTTGCGTCTCTTCGGGACCCGTAGGTGGAACACCTATAGCCCCGGTAAAGTCAGCCAAGTCTACAAGCGTTTCCGTCAGGTCGGCACCGGTTAAATCAGCTCCTGACAAATCAGCCCTGTATAAATCGGCTTCGGAGAGATCAGCATCACGAAGATTGGCACCCGACAGATTCGCCGCTTTGAGGTTGGCCTCGGAAAGGTTTACGTCCTCTAAGTTAGCACCCTGCAAATTGGCCCGTTCAAGATCAACCGCTTTCAGCCTTTTCCCGGAAAGATCTACACCGGAAAGATCACACTCCACACATCGATCATCGTCAAGGAGCAGTTCTATCAAGGCCTGCTGTTTAGCCTCGGCCTGCTGTGGTGTTTCTACGGTATACATCAGACTATCACCAGGCGGTTCAGGCTGTGTTTCCTTCTCAATACCGGCAACCATGGCACTCACACTCTCACCACTTGCAGCGTCTTCAACATTTTCTTCGCCTACCGCCTCGACAGCTTCCTGCGGAGCTGGTGGTTGAGTCTGCATGGTGGCGTCTTCAGCTGCAACCGATTCCTCTGTCGCTTCACCTTCTGCTCTACTGTTATCTCCATCTTGTTCCGGTGCCTTCTCCTGGTCAGCAGCGGCCAGAGCATCCTGCGGTGTGGAATCTTCTCCCTTTGTGGATTTCTTTACAACCTGATTGTCTGATACTCTTTCTTCCTTTGGCGGGGTTACCGCTTCTACAGTTGGCTCTGCAGTTGGCTCTGCAGTAGGTTCGGCAACAGGAGCAACCGCCTGATCGGCTTGTTGCCCTACCCTTTCAGTTTGAGATGTTGCCCCGTCACTATCCGCTTCGATTTGTGCTATCATATCATACACTGCGGAGTTCTCATCAACGACTGCTGTTACTTTTTCTTGTTCCTGAACAGGAACATCTTCTTTGTCTGTTGCAGGAAGTTTTTTCTTTTCAGGAAGATCGGTTTCGATAAATTCAACAACCTCCTCCTCTTGTTCGGCGACCTCCTGGTCAAGCACCGGCTCAGGTGTATCGACAGGAACGACTTTCTGCTTGCTCTGCTTCTCAAGTATAATCTCTTGTTCCTCTACAACAGGCTCTGGATGAGTCGAAGGTATAACCGCATCAGCCATCTGCACCGGTTGTTTAGGTTGCGATAAAACCTGAGCTGTACCCACGCCTTGCCCTGGTTCAGCCTGGGATACGGTTTTTTCTTTAACGGGTTCAATAACCGGAGGAGAATCTTCAAAATCCTTTCGCTCCTCAACCACAACTTCCTGGCTGTAAGGAGCGTGTTTGGACTTGGTCTCGGCAGCTACGATAACTTTTTCACCAACGCCGACATTTGCACCGGGTATCAAACGGTTGGTGATGACACCATCTGTTATGGCTCCCTTCAGATACGCCCCCTCAAGGACGGCACCAGTCAGATTGGCTCCCTTGAGATTTGCCCCGGCAAGGTCGGCACCACCAAGTGCGGCCCCTTGCAGGTTGGCACCCTGGAGGTTGGCACCGGATAAATCGGTAAGATATAACTTGGCTCCGGCAAGGTTAGCCCCTGCAAGGTCGGATCCAGCAAGATTGACCCTTGTCAATACGACCCCGGCAAGGTCGCAGCCAGGACAGCTGTTTGTTTCAATCAGTTGCCGAAAGTTCTTTTGAACCACCGGTCGACTTGATCCGGGCGTGGCTGCCTGGGATGCGCATGTCAAATAGCTTATACTTACAAGAAAGCAGCCAAGTGAAAGTATTACCTGTTTCATTATCCAATGCGTTCTTAGCAAAATATAGCGGCTTAAAAACAATGATTTTCTATCCATATCAGCAGAGCTCACACTTTCAGGTGGAGAAAAATTGACCGTAAGGGACAATATATATCTCGCATGTATATACACGGCAACCTATTATCCAAAAGCTATCTATACACACGTTACTATAGAGTTACAAACAAAAAAGCCCTCTCCCGGTCGATGTGACCAAGAGAAGGCTCTGAGAGATTAGCGGACAAACGGATTACAGATCAGGCGACATTCCACTTCATACGCGAAACCTTGCGCGGCTGCTCGGTCTCTATCTTTTTGGGCACCAGACCGTTGGAGAGAAACGCGGTACACTCTTTGCGCTTTTCAAACGGACAGTCCGTTATATTCCAGCATGGTGTATACTGAAGGAGCTTTTTGACCGCAGCGATGGAGATGCCATGATCGTGGATCATCTCCCGAAGACATTCTATCCACTTGATGTCGTTTATCGTGTAGTAGCGCCATTTTCCCTTGCGCAGCGGCTTGATCAAGCCTTCCTCTTCATAGATACGCAGGGTGCGGGGATGAACCTCAAGCATCTGCGCGGCTATCCCTATGGTGAAAATCGCTTTCTTTTCATCAACCATCTGTGGTCCTCTTTGGGCAAAAGTTGTGACCGGGAGATTGTACATCTCTATCCCGGTCACAGAATAGTTCTCAGTGGTCGCCATGGTCGGCAAATACTTTACCGAAGAAACGCTCGCCAAGCAGGAAGGCCATACCGCAGAGGCCGATGCCGCCAAGGGCTACCATCCACTCGGCTCCGGAAGGCGCGTAGCTCAACAGGGCCGGAAACTCCTCAAAGCCCTGGAATTGCGGGACCAGCTGACCGGCGGTGACCATATTCAGACGGGCGACAAACATACCGACCAGGGTCATCAGGGCGGCGGCTGACATGGCACCAAGACTCCGTAACCTGGTCAGGGCAAGCAGCAACAGCGGCGCAACAAGGCCGATACCTATTTCAAATACCCAGAAGTTGGTGGCCAGGGGACCGGAAACAAGGGTGTCTGCGGCAGTCCGACCGGCACTGGTACCGCCGACATAGAAGGATACCATTTTCCAGAAGGTGGCAATGCCAACCAGCATCAGCATCAGCATCATGACTTTAGCTGCGGCCTGCACACCGTCAAAAACGTTCTCTTCCATCTTTTTACCGCGGATGGCATAGGCATAATGGGTGAAAAGGACAGCCGCGGCAGCGCCGGAGGTAAAGGCACAGGCGAGGAAGAATACGGGCAACTGACCACCGTACCAGAACGGATGGCTGGGCAGGGTGGCAAAGACACCGCCAAGACAGCTGTTGGCCGCTGTTTCAGCAAAAGCGCCGAGGATGCCGAGAATCAGGGCCAGCTTGTATTGCTTGGTCAGGATAAGCCAGAACTCAAGGATAACAAAACCGACCGCCATGCCGTACAGGGTCCCCATCCACCAGATATTGGAGGTTGGGTTGGGCGAGATCACGTTCCAGATGAGCATACGCCAGGGACTGGCAATCTCCATACCTATAACGGCAAAGCCGCTGATAATAGTGATCAGCGACAGCCAGACCATGCGGTTGGCCAGGGGAGCTATTTTATTACCGCCGAAAACATGGCTGATTGCCGCAAGCAGGCACAGTCCGGTTGAGGTGATGGCAAAAAATGCATAGGTTGAGATTAACAACCCCCAGGGTACTTCACGGGTATTGTTGTAGAGATGTTCGTGGCCGACATAAAAGCCATACAATCCTGTGACGACACCGGCGATCAGCATCAGGCCGAACAGGCCTGTCAGAGCGTTGATCCCGGGTCGCCCTACTTCTGGTTCAGC
>CALZIH010000284.1:4788-6477 GCA_945787305.1 uncultured Desulfobulbaceae bacterium
GGTTCAGTCATTTTCTTCCTGTTCTCCTCACTTGCCAGTGAAAAGAGGCCGATAACCACGGCCACTGCCGAGAAGGGTCCCATGAGCAGGAAAAGAAGAAGCGAGGCACAGAACCAGAACGGCTCGCTTATGGTTGACAAAAAAGACATGATCTTCTGCAATGCAGGATGACCGCCATCATTCGTCATTGCTTTTGTCAGTGTTTGGATGCTCATGGTTTCCTCCGTTCTCATTTTTCGGCTTGGTGCAATTGCCGTCTCTATCGCAAGCGTTGTGCCAAAACCTGAGCAGAGGGCGAGAAAATTAGACGCTTTCTGCTAACTCCTCAATATTACGTGCTATAACTAACATACCTCTCTCCACTTACAGCCTTTACAAGAAAGTTTTCCTTGTAGAAGTTCTCGCCAACCTGCTCACAATTCGCCCACTGTACATTTTTACGGTGCTCATTATGCGTCATGGCAAAGAACCCCTTTCCCCGGGGTGCAAATAACTTTTGAAAATTGTATTATTTCATAATGTTAACTGTTAACATTTCCGCAATATTGCCTGAAAAAGAACAAAAAACCAAGACAGCCCCTCCCCCTCTCAGGCGCATGGACACGCCCCGACCCTTACCGAACAAACCATATAAAAACAGATGCTTAAGGATAAAGACTCGAAAAAGGACTCAAAAAAAGCCCTTTCAGATGGATTATGGCAACATGCTTGCTGAACATGTTGCACGAGGTGCTGAGATGAGTGTCTGTTGTCTTGAAGTGCCGATTGAGGAAGCCGCCGGTGCCTTTGGCGTGATGGTAGTCGATGAAGCGCTGCGCGTTATTGGCTTTGAAGAAAAGCCTGCCCACCCCACCCCGGTTCCGGGTGAGGAGAATCTAACGCTGGCCTCGATGGGTAATTATCTTTTCAACACCCGGTTTCTTTTTCAGGTGCTTGAGGAGGATGCGGAGGACCCTGATTCATCACATGACTTTGGTAATGACATCATCCCCAAAATCATCCATAAACATAATGTACGTGCTTTTCCTTTCCGGGATCCGGTCACCGGGGAGCGTGCATACTGGCGCGATGTCGGAACCCTTGATTCCTACTGGGAAGCGAATATGGAATTAAGATCGACGCATCCGGAACTGGACCTGTATGATCCTAAATGGCCGACCTGGACCTACCAGCCTCAGTTACCGCCAGCCAAGTTTGTGCATAATGAGGATGGCCGCAGAGGCATGGCAGTCGACTCGACAATTTCCGGTGGTTGCATCGTGTCAGGCAGCAAGATTGTTAATTCGTTGTTGTTTTCCAATGTGCGCGTGAATTCCTATTCAGAAATTGAAGAGTCGGTTTTATTACCGGAAGTCGTGGTGCACCGGAATTGTAAAATTCGTCGCGCGATTATTGATCGCGGTTGTGAAATCCCTGAGAACTGTATTATCGGGCATGACCTGGAGCGTGATAAAGCCAATGGCTACCGTGTAACAGACAAGGGACTGGTGCTGGTAACGCGTAAAATGCTGGGACAGCGTGACGGCTATGCCTGAGTTTTAGGGGGCCATATTGATCCGCTATTAAAGATTGAGAACAGCGATATGAAATTTCTTAGTATAGACACCGAGCCCTTTGCGGGACAAAAACCGGGCACTTCCGGGATGCGAAAAAAAGTAGTGACCTTCCAGCAGCAGAATTACCTGGAGA
>CALZIH010000285.1 GCA_945787305.1 uncultured Desulfobulbaceae bacterium
AGATAGATAAGATTCCTTCTATCGATAAATATCGGCTGTTTCCACAGATTGAGGGACTGCATATTATTATGACTGAGCTGGATGACCGGCTCTGTGAACTGCTTGAATCCTGTCCGACCGCTTCAAGTTTTAGTTCGGAAGAAGGGAAGGGCAATAGGGAGAAGTTCTCCCCTCAGCTAAACATGAGTAGAAATGAGCATTTTGATTATGATTTCGGCGGCTGATCGAATCAACCGCTTATAGATGTTGCAATGGAGGTGAAATATATGCCGGAATTGAGATGTCCTGAGTGCGGCAAGGAGCTTTTGCCGACAAAAACAAGATCCGGAAGCGATGCCTGTATTTGCACCGCCTGCGGAAGAGAAGTGTATCCGGGTGAAACAGCCGAAGTTAAGGTAAGTTGCCCGAAATGTGGTAATAAAAATAAGACCACGGTAATCAGCTAGTGGTAAAGAGTTGGCCCACGGAATCCGGCCAGTCGTCTAAATAGACAGGTGCAGGCGTGGGCCATTTTTTTTCATTTGGTAGGATGGGTGGTTTCTTTCACGCGTCTGAACCAGTGTAAAACGCTCACTGGTTTAGGTTTAATGCAGAACCAGAATGGTATACTATAGAGTAATTTCCGCTAATGATGTAGGGAACATGTTAATGCCTGAGGCTGTATTAACTGAAGAAGGGTAGCCAGTGACAGTTCGTACTTCGCTGATGCAGTATGAGTATGCGGCGATGATGGAGGAAAACAGCAGGGACACCCTGTCCGGAAGGGAGAATCCTTCCAGACAGGGTGGGGTGGAAAATATGTTTAGTTTTCTTCGATGAAGTTGAACGAAGGTATTATTTTATTGATGATCCAGAAGAGGATGAACGGGGTCGCTGCCACGGTGAGTCCTCCAAGAATTCCTTCTCTGTACGTTTCCCATGAATGGGGGATGAACGGTATATGATAATGCATATAGCCTGAAAAAGAGAGGGAGAATGCCTGACCGCCGACCACAACGTTCCAACGCATCATAAAGACACCGAAAAGGACCAGGATCAGTGCCAGGGCTGCTCTTTTGATGGTGAGGCGCGGCATAATCAGCAGGATGAACGGAACCACGTTGCCGAGGCCATACTGGAGGACAAAGATATTTAGAAAGTCTTTGCCGTACATGACTGATCGCAGGATATCCCATGATTTCATGGCGGTGTATCCTCTGAAAATCAAGTCAAGCAGCTCCAGGGTTATTGCAGCAAGCAGGAAGCCGATAAGGTACTTTGATGTTTTTGTGATGACATCAATTTCCGCTCCTTGAATTTGTTTCACCGATTCATCACCAGCACCTCGGGCCTTTGCTGTGGAGAATTTTTTCCACTCCATGATTGCAATATAGGTGAGCATACAAAGGGCAATACCGGAAACAACCGCCGACATAATAAAAATGACCGGCATGAGCGGAGACATCCAGAGCGCATTTGCCTTGACCGAGCCAAAGATAAAGCCGGCATAGCCGTGGAGAAAACAGGCGACTGGAATACCGATGGCCGCCAGTATTTTAATGGCTTTGTGGTCAACGTCTACAGCCTCTTTGCTTATATCGTAGGCGCCGAGAGCAAGTATATGATAGAGGAACAGCTTGAACCTGTTGCCTATTCCTTTCTGTCCTTTTAATGCAACGGTCTGCTCGACGAAATACTCTCGATACACAAACCAGATTTCACTGAGAACGATGACGCTGTAGGTCGTAAAGACAATACCGAAAGCGGCAATCGCCGAGGTGAAATGGGGCGTAAAAAGGACCTCCGGGCCTCTGAGCGGTTGCTGAAGGTGCATGAGCAGTGGCATCATTGCCACCGGCAGTAAGGCAAGAGAGAAGACCAGAGAAAAACGTGCCATGTCTTTCAGGTCTTCCTGACCAAAAACATGATACAGGGAGGAGAGGACAAATGCGCCTGCAACCAGCCCGGTCATGTAGGGGTACATAACGATTGTCATGCCCCAGTATATAAATTCATTGGGATAGACGAACAAGTCTTTCGTCGTCCATTCCATACCATGTGCTACCAAGTCCGCGTATTCTATCATTCTCTCACCTCACGTTTTCATCCAGGCCGATATAAAAGACCTGTGGTTTGGTGCCATATTCATCTTTAAGTACAGCCACCCTCTCCGTCATAATGATCTTGGTGACCGGATCTTCTGGATCTTTCAAGTTGCCGATTTGCCGGGCTTCGAATGGACAGGCCTGGACACAGGCAGAGTCCATTCCCTTGACTATCCGGTGGTAGCAAAAGTTGCACTTGTCGGCCACATGGTGGACCGGATGAAAGAAGCGGACACCATAGGGGCATGCCATGACACAGTAGCCACAGCCGATGCACCATTTACGGTCAATCAGGGTAACGCCGTCCTGGGTTTTGTAGGTGGCACCTACCGGACAGACCTGAACGCAGGCGGGGTTTTCGCACTGGTTACAGAGCTTTGGCACGAAAAACGCCTTGCTGATATCCTCTGTCGGGATTGGTGCTTCTTCGCGGATTTGCTGACTGGTGAAGCCGTCTCTTGCGGTATTGGGAGAATCGATATGCGTTTCCCCGTCCTTGGTGACCACGTAACGTTCAACCCAGGTTCTACTGATGGGTACATCATACGGAATTTCATTTTCCTTCTTACAGGCCTTGACGCAAAACCCGCAACCCACACATTTGGTGGTGTCAACCAGAAAGCCCCAACGCACGGCAGGATCACCTACTGCAGCCTTGGCTTCGGCAGGGGTAAGGAATTTAAAGCTTGCTAAGGGCAGTGATGCAACAAGTGCACTTCCCAGACCCTTTTTTAGTAAATCTCTACGAGAACAACTCATTACATATCCTCCAGGCTCGGGTTGTGCGCACTGTGGCATTCAACACATTCTTCTCCGGGATTGTGTTCCTCTGGATCGATTGAAGGCAATTCGCCCCTCAAGCTACCAGGATAAGGGAGGTCGGCATGGCAGCGCAGACAAAGAGCTCTGGTTCTGTCTATAGTCAATTGCTCGGGATCTTCCGGGTGGTTCAGGGCAGGTCCGTGGCAATTTTCACATTGAATTGATGCGTGTTGGGAGGCTTGGTTTGCTTCGACATTCTCAGGGTGACATTCGGCACAGGTTTCCTTTCCACGGTATTTAACAGTAAAAGCCTTCCATTCATCAACATTACCAGCCCGGTAGTAGTTGTAGGTGAAGCTATCGCCGTGCACACCGAAATCAGACGGAACCATGATATGCCTGACCACCAGAATCAGGCAGACCAGCCCGATCGCCATCCAGAGTGGTCGCAGCACATGACTTTTCATACACACCTCCTTCGTTGAAATAAATATAGAATTTAAAAATTACGGTAACCGTGATAGAAGCCGGCCGATTATGTGCCTCTATGCTTCTGAAGTTGTATAACAGGTGGACTATTTGGCCTGTTGCAGAGCAGGTATCCTATACTACGTCGTAGCACCTTAAGCAACTGCTTTGTGGTGCTTCGATAAAAAAAATCACACTTATACACTGTATCCGCCAGTTTTACCAATATTTCATGAGGCATTTCGGATCGGTTAAGAGAAAAATAGTTTATTGTTGTACTACGATGTAGTATGCTGGCCAGTCAATAAGAGGTTTGGTGGATACTGAGCCCGTCACTATGGTGACGTGAATAGATTCATGTGTATATGGAGCAATAGTGGAGGAGATATGGCAACGCAAGATGCCTTTCAGGAACAAATAGACCATTTGCAAGGTCAAATTAACGTGCTTGTGCAGCAGGTTGAAGGTCTGAGTAAAAGGGTGGGTTCAGTTGGTGCCGAACCTGTTCCGGCCCCACAATCGTTGTCGGGGGCGTCAGATAATATCAGGGTCGATCATGATCTGAAACCAATCCCATCTGGTTCTGGTTCTATATGGTCCTGGGTCGGCAAGTCCTCGTTGTTGCCAAGGGTGGCTGCTGTCTGCTTCATCCTGGTTGTTGCACT
>CALZIH010000286.1 GCA_945787305.1 uncultured Desulfobulbaceae bacterium
GTGGGGACTATATTGACAGATCCACACATTCGGCCAGCCGGCAGCGCAACCGGTTTTCTTGCCGCAGCCGATTTCCGTTGTGTTTTTCCACACAACCTGGGTGAAATGTCCTGCCTCTGGATTCCAGCCCGGATTATCATAATCATACAGCGGCTCTTCATCGTACCAGAGTTGTACCACTTGAGCCGGATCCATGACATAACTGGCATAGGCAATATTTTCACCATATCCTGAACCTGAGTGACCCGTCGGACAGGTGTCTGCCCAAGCCTGAGCACTTGCAGCCACGGTGTCGGACCAGGAGAGCGGCGGGGCACCGTGTGTGCTGCGATAGCTGTTATGAGCATCCAGCCATTGTTGGATTTCAGCCGGAGCGGCACAAAAACCATTCCGGGCGCTAACAACAGAGATAAGCAGTATAACGAATGTAAGTGCTTGAACCTTTGTCAATGTTTGGATATTTTTCTTCATGGTACTCTCCAGCAAGCTATGGATTTTTTAGCACTTGATTTGCAGTGAGTGGGTAAGGATTAGTCCAGCAGGAGCGGTAGCCAGTGGAGAGATGGTGTATATTCCCGTGTGTATTGAGCGCCCGCAACGTATTGATTGATGAAGTCCACATAGGCGGAGGTGCGGGTGTACGCCCCATACCAGCCGTTATACGTATTACATGGTGAACCAAAGGAGACCAGACCTACATGGACCCATTGTTCGTCAATTTGCGTAACAACCGGGCCTCCGCTGTCGCCGTTACAGACATCTTTGCCTTCATAATAACCGGCACAGAGCTGCGAGGGGATAAGTGCCGGGTCAGGGTAAATGTTGTTGCAGTAGGAATCTTCGACAACCGGCAGGTCAACCTGCCGTAATCTGCTTGGAAAAGATCCTCCGTCCATCATACCCCAGCCGATTGCGGTCAGTATCCTGCCCAGTAAGGAGAGCGGCGCCTCTTCCCCTGATTTTCCTGAAAAGAGGGGGATAGTCGGTTGGTTAGAGGGGGAACTAAGTTCAAGCAGGGCAATATCGTTTTGCAGATCATCATTATATTGAGGATGGGTGAGGATACGCTTTACAGGGATACGGCTGCCTGAAAAATTGTTCAAGTCATAGATGCCGACGGCTACATCGATTGAACTGGTTGTCTGGTCTACCACGCAATGGGCAGCAGTCAACACCCAGTTGTTATCAATGAGAACGCCGCTACAGTACTGGGCATAAAAGATGTCGGATTCGGCGGATTCAAGCAGGGCAACCATCCAGGGCCAGTTGCCTTGTTTTGATTCCGTGCCGCCAAGTATTTTTGGCGTAGGTGTGATGACATCAGGGCAAATGGAGTTCTGGTCATGGGCAAGAACAGAGGTGGAGCAAATAAACAGGGCAAGAACCAGAAGGCGGACGATGTTCATGAAACGGATATCCTACAGTTGAGAGTGTTGGTGTTTACAATAGGTGCAAGAGGGGATGTAGTATCCACTACGGCTATGAAGTCATTATCGCTGATTGAAAAATAACTGTCAATCGAGGCGATCATTTTTTAGAAGCGGAGACAAGCCAGGAGGGTTGCCATGCTTGTTCCGGGGGAGGCAATAGTTAAATTGACCGTACTTGTCGGTCCTTGAAACGACTTTTTGCTGCTCAGCTCAAAAGACGCTACCCGACAGATTGTGGAGACCTGCAGTGGCAAGGAGGCCGATTTCCTGAAAACGGATTTATATCATGTACTGCTGGGGGCATTTCGTTTCGTGATCAGTTTCTGTTTTGAAGAGAACCAGGCCCAGCGTAATACAGCGGGCCTGGATCGGGTTCTCACAATTTCGCTAACCAGGAGTTTCGCCGGCTCGATACCCAACGCCCAGGTAAGGGGGCAGGTACTTTGCTCTATTCGGCACCCTGTGGTTCTTTTCCTGTTTCTGTATTTATAATCTCTTCACAAACAAGTAGAACGTTATCCGAATATCCCCTTAAAGAAAAAGAAAAACATCATGGCCAGGACTGCTCCGGCCGGCAATGTCACTATCCAGGAGATGATGATATTCATAACAACCCGGAGATCCAGAGCACCGATTCCGCGGGCCAGGCCGACACCGAGTACCGAGCCGACAAGGATATGGGTTGTCGAAACTGGCAGCCCTGTACGGGAGGCAAGGACCACTGTGCTGGCTGCGGCAAGTTCAGCGCAAAATCCCCTTGAGGGGGTGAGTTCGGTGATTTTAGTTCCAACGGTCAACATGACTCTGTAGCCCAAGGTGATAAGGCCGGTTACAATACCGAGGCCACCCACAACAAGGATCCAGGCAGGCATCTTAGAGGTCTGCATGACCTCGCCACCTGAATTGACAATACTGATGACCGCTGCCAATGGACCGATTCCGTTTGCGACATCATTTGAGCCGTGGGCAAAGGCCATGGAGCAGGCGGTAAAGAGCATCATTGGAGTAAAGACTTTCTCGACGCTGGCAAAGTGAAACTCCCTGTCGGCAACCAGGTCCTCTTTGACTCTTTTTACAAACAGCCAGCCGATAAAACTGGTCAGCAGGCCAATGCAGATTGCGGCGCCAAAACTCTGCATCGCGGTGAGATTAACGTTCAGATGTTTTAGGCCCTTGAACAAGGTGACCAGAGATATGACAAAGCCGACCAGAAAGATATAGGCAGGCGCATATCGTTTGGCATTTTTAAGCGGATTCTCTGTGTCGAAGATAAGTTTACGTGTACTCATCACCAAGAGAAAGGAAATGGTACCGCCGATAGCAGGTGAGATAACCCAGCTGGCAACGATTTTTCCTATTTTGGCCCAGTTGACCGCTGTCGGTCCGATACCGACCAGGGCAAAGCCCACCAGCGCCCCGATGATCGAGTGGGTGGTGGATACAGGCCATCCTTTGGCGGAAGCAATCATCAGCCATACCGCCGCCGCTAGTAGCGCCGCAAGCATTCCGTACACTAAAATTTCCGGAGTATTTATAATTTGGGTTGGATCAATGATCCCTTTTCGTATGGTTTTGGTGACGTTGCCGCCAGCTAGAACCGCACCGGCAAATTCAAAAACAATGGCAATGCCGACCGCCTGTTTAACGGTGACGGCACCGGCTCCGACGGAAGTACCCATAGCGTTGGCCAGGTCATTCGCCCCAACGCCCCAGGTCATGTAGAGGCCGAAAATGACAGCCAAAATAACCATGACTGTCCCATAAGCTGCAATGATTTCCATGGAGATCCCTTTTGTTTGCTATTTGGATAAAAATAAGAGGAGCCGATCAGAAATGTTTTCTGCATGGTTTGATATATCACCCAAGTGCTCAATGAGTTGATACCAGAACATGACGGAAACAGGATTCAGTGTATCTTCAATGGTAAACAGTTTTCTTTTGATTCTATGAAGGATTTTGTCAATGTTGTGTTCACTTTTTCTAACCACCGCAATCATCTTAATGACTTTGTCATACTCTCGGCCGCCAAACCCTACTTGGACCAGTTCGTCGAGCTCTTCGATCATGAGCTTGGCATCGGAGCTAATTTCCATGGTCCCTTCCAGAAGTTCATCCAGGAGTTCTTTAATCTCTTCCGGCACGATCATGACGCGGCTGGTTAAAATCTGACTGATTTTTTCCGTGGTATCTGCAATGGCATCCTGGTCGCGAAGGAGCATTAGCAGGTCGCGTCGATCCACTGGCATAAACAACGTCTTTGGCATGTGTAGGCGGAAATCACTTTTCATCTTATCCGCCTCTGTTTCAATCACACCAATCTGGGCGGCAAACTCTGCAACCTGTGTCTGGTCATTCCGGTACAGTGCGTCAAGCAGGGGCGGCAACAGGCAAACACATGAAAACACTTTTCGCATATGTTCCTGGATCGGTTTAAATGGTGACTTTCGTAAGAGTCCCGCAAGCGGGCTGGTTGACTTCATAGCCATGGCTGAAAAACCTCCTGGTACGATTATGCCGGGTTCGTTATGTTAATATACAAT